>DATHJB010000058.1 GCA_035316325.1 Acidimicrobiales bacterium | reverse complement strand
GGAGGGGCACAAAGTTCGACCAACTGGACCGAGCGCGATGATTTTCGCAGCCGTCTCCGGTCGACACATCAGAGCAGATCCATCCGAGCCCGGGAGGAACCGTGACCGAGCAGACCGCCAGCGCCCTACCCCCCGTCGTCGACCGGCAGACCTGGCAGGCCGCGCTCGACGATCTGCGTGTGCGGGAGAAGGCCGCCACCCGTGAGCTCGACGCCATCGCTGCACAACGCCGCAGACTGCCGATGGTCGAGCTCCCGGACTACACGCTGATCGGTCCGGACGGCCCCATCCGGCTGGTCGACGTGTTCGACGAGCGCTCCCAGCTCATCGTCTACAACCACATGTGGTCCGACGGCGCGGAGTGGCAGTGCGGCGGCTGTACAGGGCTGACGTCGCAGTACGTCCGGCTGGGCGTCCTCGACAACTACGACGCCCGCTTCGTCGTCGTGACCAACGGGCCCATCCAAGAGGCGCTGGCCTACAGGGCCAAAGTCGGCAACAGGATGGACTGGTACTCGTCGTCGGAAAGCTCGTTCGGCGCCGACGTGGGCGCGCCGCCCGGCGCGGGCTTCGCGGTGAACGTGTTCCTCCGCGACGGCGACAAGGTCCACCGCACCTGGCACACCGACGGCCGCGGTACCGAACAGCTCAGCTACACCTTCGCGTTGATCGACATCCTGCCGTGGGGCCGCCAGGAGGAATGGCAGGACTCACCCGACGGTTGGCCGAAGTCGCCCACCTACTCCAAGTGGCTCGACTCTCCCGATGTCGCCCGGCTCTACGGCCCGAACGGAGACGCCACAACGACGCCCGCGGGATCCGCTGGTCTCCAGCGAAGTGAGTCGTGAGGTTGAGGTGATGGCAACGACGCCTTCGCGCAGTGGTCACCTGCCGATCAACGGTCTGGGCCTCTATCACGAGGTGTACGGCGAGCTCGGCCAGTCGAAATCGTCTCCGTTGCTGCTCATCCCTGGCGCGTTCATGGCCACCGACACGATGAAGTCGTGGGCGTCCGCCTTCGCGGGCAAGCGAGCCGTGATCGTCTTCGATCAGCAAGGGCACGGCCGCACCCCGGATACGTCGCGCAGGATGTCTTACGAGCAGTTCGCCGACGATGCCGCGGCGTTGCTGCGCGCGTTGAAGGTCGAGCGCGCGGATGTGATGGGCTACTCGCAAGGCGGCGGGGTCGCGCTGCAGCTCGCGCTCCGTCACCCGACGCTCGTCGACAAGCTGGTCTCGCTGTCCGCCACCTATCGCAAGGACGGCTGGTACCCGTCGGTGTTGCAGGGCATCGAGGGTCTCAGCGCCACGGCGTTTGCCGGTACGCCCGTCGAGAAGGCGTTCAAGGAGCACACGCCGGACGCCACGGCGTTCGAGGCCTACCTCGAGAAGATGAAGGTCTTGAGCATCGACGACCAGAACATCAGCGACGCGCAGATGCGTTCGATCTCTGCGAAGACGATGGTCATCGTTGGTGATGCGGATGCCGTGAAGCCGGAGCATGCGCTGGCGATGTTCAAGCTGCGCGGTGGCGGCGATGAGGAAGCGGCAGCGTCGGGGATGCTGCAGAAGGTTCCGGCCGCGCGCTTGGTGGTTCTGGCGGCGACGTCGCACATCGGCATCTCAGGGGAGTCAGCGGTACTGGTGCCGATGGTGAGTGCGTTTCTCGATGACGTGACGCCGGTGACGCCGGATCTCTTCTAGGCCGAAGCCCTCTGTGAGGTCCCGGCCGCTCCCACGGCCCAAGGGGTCATCGGACCGATGACAGCGGCGTCGTGCCCTTGTCGACGGGGGTGGCCGGCGATCTCGCTGGGGCCGACCCACGATCGAACGGGGGACGGACCTGATGGTGCGGGCGGTCGGCGGGACCGACGATGCCGTCATGAGCCCACGCAGTCGAGTCGTCGTGACGGTCGTCGCCGGAGTCGTCGGCATCGCGATCGCCATCGTCCCCGCCTACATCTCGCTGATCCTGTTCATCTGCTGGGCTTTCGAGCAGGACTGCGCACCGGGGGAGCCGCGGTTGATCCCGCTGCTGGCGGCGATGACTCCGGCCATCCCGGTCTTCACTGTCTGGCTGTCGACCAAGATCGGCCGCGGCCACGGTCCGACGCCGTTCTAGTTCAGTGCGCGATTCGGGGGTGCCGACACGGCCGGAAGGAGCTGCCCGCCGCATGGGCGCGCGTGGGTTTCGATCCCCACCGCCCCCACCCCCACCGACGTACGCTGTGCGTGTGGACGCCGATGCTGCACGTCGTCATCTGGAGGCGGAGAACGAACGACTCCACCAGGTGCGCACCGCGCTGGAGAACGAGCACCTCCACGACGAGCCCGAGGAGGACAGCTCGGCCGAGCTGTCCCACTTCGACCAGCACCCGGCTGACGCGGCGAGCGATGCCTTCGAGCGCGAGAAGGAGTTCTCGATCCTCGACCAGGTGCAGGCCGAGCTCGACGACGTCGAGCGGGCGTTGAAGCGCCTCGACGACGGCAGCTACGGCAGCTGCCAGGCCTGCGGGCAGGAGATCGGTGACGAGCGCCTCGTCGCCGTCCCCGCCGCCCGCTTCTGCCTCGAGCACCAGTCCGCCGCCGAGACCTGACGACGGCCGGGCACCCTGATCCGGGTCAGATCTGGCCGGGGATGGTGATCTGCTCGGGGGACAGGAGGTTGATGCGGTCGCCGAGGCGGGCGATGTCGGACAGGTGGGGCGTGTCGGCCCCGTCGACCAGGTCCTCGCCGTCGGTCAGGTCGATCCAGCGGCCGTCGAGGTTGGCCAGGCGCTCGCCGTCGGCGCCCAGCGAGCGCTCCACCAGGAAGAGCAGGCCGGCGTGGGCGACCACCAGCACTTCGCCCGGGCCCACCTCCCGGCGGATCCGCAGCAGCGACCGCCGCATCCGCACCATCAGCTTGTCGTCGGACTCCCAGCCCGGCGGCCGCCGCGGCACCCAGCCCTCGCCGGACACGTCGGGCGGCGGCTCCAGGTAGCCGGGGTACTGCTCGTCGATCTCGGCCCGGGTGAGGCCCTGCCACTCGCCGGCGTCGCGCTCCCGCAGGTCGGTGTCGAGCACCACGGGCCCGACGCCCAGCTCGCCGGAGATGATCGCCGCGGTCTCGGCGGCCCGCTGCAGGTCCGACGCCCAGATGGCGTCGACGGTGCCCAGCGAGCGGGCCGCGCTGTAGGCCTGGCGGCGGCCCAGGTCGGTCAGCGGCGGGTCGGTCTGGCCCTGCCACCGGCCGCTGACGTTCCACTCCGATTGGCCGTGCCGGACGAGCAACACGCGGGTCACGGATGCGGTCATCCGACGAGGCTAACTGCCTCGGCGAAGCCCGAGACCGCTTGGGGCGGCGGCGGGGAGGTCGGTATGGGGCCAACTGCCTCGGCGAAGCCCGAGTCCGCCCGGGCGGCGGCGGGGTGGTCGGAACGGGCGACCGGTCGGAGGCTGGGACCGGATCGGTGCGGACCGTTAGGCTCCCGCTACGGCTCGCTGCGCTGGGTGCTACGCCGCCCGGGTGAGCCCACGTCCGCCGACGACCCAGGAGCCGCCACGTGGCCTTGCCGCTCGACAAGCTGGGAACCACCTACGGACCGCGCGCCGCGACCATCGACGCGGCCCGGGCCCAGGACTACGCCGCCGCCACAAACGACGACAACCCGGCCTACAGCTCCGGCAAGGTGGCGCCCCCCGTGTTCGGCGTGGTGCCGACCTGGGAGGCGATGAGCCTGGCCGTGGGCGACGTCGTGCCGCCCGACGCCCTCATGTTCATCGTCCACGGCGAGCAGGACATGCACTTCCACCAGCCGCTGGTCCCCGGCGCCGAGCTGTCCACCACCTCGGAGGCCTTCAGCGTGCGGGTCGGCGGCAGCGGCACCCGCTTCACCATCAGGGTGCAGAGCGACGACGCCCAGTCGGGGGAGCCGGTGCTCACCCAGTACGTCACCATGTTCATCCGGGGGATGTCCGACGGCGAGTCCGGCGGCCCCGACAAGCCGGTCCACGACTTCCCCGAGGCCACCCGGGCCAGCGAGGCCGGGGAGCTGTCGGTCCACGTGGACGACGACCAGACCTACCGCTACCGCGACGCCTCGGGCGACCAGATGCCGATCCACGTCGACGAGGACTTCGCCAAGTCGGTCGGCCTGCCCGGCATCATCGCCCACGGCCTGTGCACGATGGCGATGTGCTCGCAGGCGGTGGTCAAGACCCTCGCCGACGGCGACCCGACCCGCCTGCGCCGCCTGGCCGTCCGCTTCGCCGCCAACGTCTTCCCCGGCAACGACGTCGTCACCACGATCTACGACGCCGGCACCAGCGACGACGGCGCCCGGGTGTACGCCTTCGAGGCCACCAGCAACGGCGCCGTCGTGATCAAGAACGGCCGGGCGGAGGTGTCGGCGTAGCTCGCCGACCCGGCATGCCGAAGGTTCGCCTCTTCGCTCAGGCACGAGAAGCCGCCGGCATCGGTCACGACGACGTGGCGGGGACTACGGTTGCGGATGTGTTACAGGCCGCTCGAACGCGGTACGGCACCGGGTTCGGTGCCGTCCTCGACCAGAGCCGAGTGTGGGTGAACGGCGAACCGGCAGTCATGGACCAAGCGGTAGACGACAGCGACGAGATCGCGGTGCTACCCCCGGTGTCGGGGGGCTGACCGTGGCGATGCGCCAGCCGTGGTCCCCTCGCGGGGACAGAGGCCCCGACGTGGGCGGCCCCGGGTCGGAGCCGCCGCGCCGCCGAGGCTTCGGTCAGGCACCCCTGCCGCCGCAGGCCGCCGCCACGCCCGACGACGCGTTCTGGAGCGAGGCCCCGGCCCGCAAGCGGCGCCGCGAAGACGGTGCCCCGGCCCCAGGCCCGACCCCGAGCCCGTCCCGCAGCGACCGCCGTCGGGGAGGCCCGCCGCCGGTGCCACCCGGGCCCCCGCAGGGGCAGGGCGGACGCCGGGGTGGCCCAGCCGACGCTCCCCCCGCCCGCCGCCGCGGTGGGCCACCGGACGCCCCGCCGCCCCGCTCCAGCCCCGACGGTCGTCGCCGGGGTGGTCCGCCACCGGAGCTGCCGCCGCCCTCGCCGAACGGCCGGCGCCGCGGCAGCGCCCCGCCGCCCGCTCCGGGCCAGGTCCCGGCACCGAGGCCCGGCACCGACACCCGTCGCCGTGGTGGTCCGCCCGATGCACCGCCGCCGTCGCCGAGCTCTCGTCGCCGGGGCAGCCCTCCGCCGCCGGCACCCGGTCAGGCCCCGGCCCCGCCCGCCCCGAGCGAGCGTCGACGAGGTGGGCCGCCGGCACAGGGTCCGGGCCAGGGCTTCCGCCACGGTGGTCCGCTCGATCCCCTGCCCACCGGCGCCGCACCGCCGCCGCCCCGGCCGGGCACCGGCCTCGCCGTCCCCAGCCGGCCGCGGCCCGGGAAGCCCGGGCCCGGCACGGCCCTCGCCCGCCGCGTCGGCGGGTCGTCGTCGGGCCAGCGAGCCGCCGCCCGCCGCAAGAACGGCCGCCCGAAGGCCCAGTGGGCCCGCCTCGCCCCGGTCTACGACACCGACGGCCCTCGCATCCGCCTGGGCGTGGCGTGGTTCATGGCGGCGCTCCCGGCGATCGCCATCGGCACCGCCACCACGGCGCTGCTCTACGCCGTCGTCGCCGGCTTCGCCGCCCGCCAGGTGGCCACCGCCTGGAAGACCGAGCGCTGGCAGGCCGACGCCGCCGCCGCCATCGCGGCCGTCCCGGTGCTGGCGGTCCTGGTGTTGGGCAGCGACGCCCTCGTCCCCATCCTGCTGGCGGCCGGTGTCGCCGCTCTCGCCCTGGGCGTGGCCGCCCCAAGCGCCGGTCTCCGCGGTGGCGTGGGCAGCATCGCCTCGGCGGGGATCATGTTGCAGGCCACCGCACCCGTCGCGCTTGCCGGCACGACCATGGTCGTGATGCGCGCCGAGGTGATGGCCTCGCTGGTGCTGCTGTTCGTGCTGGCCTGCGCCTACGAGATGGGCGACTTCCTCGTGGGCTCCGGGTCGTCGAACCCCTTCGAGGGACCGCTGGCCGGGGGTGCCGCCGTGGTGGTGACCGGCTTCCCGTTCGCCCTGCTGCTCATCGAGCCGTTCGACATCCTCGGCGTCGTCATGCTGGGCATCGCCGCCGCCTGCTGCCCCGTGGGGCAGTGGATCGCCTCGGCGATCCTGCCGTCGCCCGACGCTTCGGCCCCAGCGCTTCGACGGATCGACACCCTGCTGCTGCTGGCACCGCTGTGGGCGGTCGCGGCGGGCGCCGTCACCTTCGGATCCTGACCGGACCGCCCCCGGTCGCCCGGGGGCAGGTCGGTCGGGTTCTCAGCCCTTGGCCAGGTTCTGGCCGGCGAACTCCCAGTTGACGAGGTTCTCGAGCCACGTGTCGACGTAGGCCGGACGGGCGTTCTGGAAGTCGAGGTAGTAGGCGTGCTCCCACACGTCGATCGTGACGAGCGCCGACTGCCCGTGCTTGAGGGGCGTGTCGGCGTCCTTGGTCTGCACGATCTCCAGGCCGCTGCCGGTGGACACCAGCCAGGTCCAACCCGACCCGAACAGGGTCTTGGCCTTGTCGGCGAAGGTCTGCTTGAAGGTGTCGACCGAGCCGAACGACTCGTCGATGGCGGTCTTGAGGTCGCCCTCGGGGTCGCCACCACCGCCGGGCGTCATCGACGACCAGAAGAACGTGTGGTTCCACACCTGGGCCGAGTTGTTGAAGAGGGGCCCCGGGTCGGCGGCCAGGATGACGTCCTCGAGCGACTTGCCGGCCAGGTCGGTGCCCTCGACGAAGCCGTTGAGGTTGTTCACGTAGGTCTGGTGGTGCTTGCCGTAGTGGAAGCCGAGGGTCTGCTCGCTCATGTGGGGGGCGAGCGCGTCGGGCGCGTACGGAAGAGGGGGAAGCTCGAAAGCCATGTGCGTTCCTTGTCGTGGGGTGGGTTGGCGTGTCGGGGTCGACGCGCGTCGAACCTACCCGCCCCGACGGAGATCAATCGGTCCCGCAGGTGACCCGTGGATCGAGCCGCTTGCGCTGGGCTTCCGCTCGTTCGCGAGGGTCGCGTACTGTGACGACACCATGCCGCCGTCGAAGGACGAGATCCGGGACCAGCTCGACCATCGTTGGCGCGACCTGGGTGAGTTCATCCGGGAGCAGCGCCGCATCACCCACCTGTCGCTGCGCAAGCTCTCGGAGCTGGCCGGCATCTCCAACCCCTACCTCAGCCAGATCGAGCGGGGGATGCGCAAGCCGTCGGCCGACATCCTCCAGCAGATCGCCCGGGCGCTGGAGATCTCGGCGGAGACCCTGTACGTGCGGGCCGGGATCCTCGACGAGCGGCCGGCCGAGGGTGACCTCACCATCGAGATCCGCCGCGACCCCTTCCTGACCGAGGAGCAGAAGAGAGCCCTGCTCCGGATCTACCTGTCGTTCCGGTACGAGAACGGCAACCACATCCCGGACGCCGCCGAACCGGCTTGACGCCACCCGGGACGCACGGGGAATCACCCGGCGTGCGCGGATGTTGCACGTTGTCGTGCGCCGACTCGCAGTTCTCTCGCTACACACGTCGCCGCTGGTGCAGCCGGGTTCCGGTGACAGCGGCGGGATGAACGTGTACGTCCGTGAGCTGGTCGCCTCTCTCGCCCAGGCGGGCGTGGCCAGCGACGTCTACACCCGGCGGTGGGCCGCCGACCTGCCCGAGGTGGTCGACGTGGAGCCCGGCTTCCGGGTGGTGCACGTGCCGGCCGGGTCGCTCGACCTGCCCAAGGAGGCGCTGCCGGAGGTCGTCGACGAGTTCACGGATGGCGTGCGCCGCCGCCTGCGGGCCGACGTCGACGCCCTGCACGCCAACTACTGGCTCTCGGGGCTCGCCGGTCACACGCTGAAGCACGAGCTGGGCCTGCCGCTGGTGTCGACGTTCCACACGCTGGCCCGGGTGAAGGCGGAGTGCGGCCTGCCCGACGAGCCCGAGCTGCGGGCCCGGGCCGAGGCCGAGGTGATCGGCTGCTCCGACGCCATCCTCGCCAACTGCGAGGCCGAGGCCCGCCAGCTGGTCGAGCTGTACGACGCCGACCCGGGCCGCATCGAGCTGGTGGCGCCCGGCGTCGACCACGCCTTCTTCTCGCCCGGCCCCCGCTCCGGAGCCCGGGCCGCCCTGGCGCACCTGCGGCTCGGCGACGGGCCCGTGGTGCTGTTCGTGGGGCGCATCCAGCCGCTGAAGCGTCTCGACGTGGCCGTGCGGGCGCTGGCCGAGATGCGCGACCCGCACGCCGTGCTGGTGGTGGTGGGCGGTGGCAGTGGGGCCGAGGGCGACCAGGAGGTGGAGCGGATGCGCAAGCTGGTGGCGCACCTGGGCGTGGCCGACCAGGTGCGCTTCGCCGACCCCCAGCCCCACCACCTGCTGTCCACCTACTACCGGGCCGCCGACGTGGTGGTGGTGCCCAGCCGCAGCGAGTCGTTCGGGCTGGTGGCGCTGGAGGCTGCGGCCTGCGGCACGCCGGTCGTCGCCGCCGCGGTGGGCGGGCTCCGGACGCTGGTCGAGCACGGTCGCACCGGCTTCCTGGTCGACGGCGCCGATCCCGCCGAGTACGCGGCGTACATCGACGCCATCCTCGGGGACCCGTTCCTGGCCCAGCAGCTGTCGACCGCCGCGGCCCGCCGGGCCCGCGACTTCACCTGGTCGACCGCGGCCGCCCGCCTGCGTCGCCTCTACGCCGATATCACCGCGGGCTCGCTGGTGGAGTGCGCGTAGCTTTCGGTAGATGGGTGAGGACGTCTACACGCACGGTCACCACGACTCGGTGCTGCGGTCGCACCGCTGGCGCACCGCCGAGAACTCCGCGGCGTACCTGCTGCCGCACCTCGCACCGGGTCGGCGCCTGCTCGACGTCGGCTGCGGCCCGGGCACGCTGACGGTCGACCTGGCGTCCCGCGTGGCGCCCGGCGCGGTGGTGGCGGTCGACATCGCCGACGACGTGCTCCCCGAGGCCCGCCGGCACGCCGCGGAGCAGGGCGCCGACAACGTCGAGCTCGTGGCGGGCGACTTCCGGGAGCTGGGACTGGCCGAGGGGTCGTTCGACGTGGCCCACGCCCACCAGGTGCTCCAGCACCTGGTCGACCCGGTGGGGGCGCTGGCGGCGATGGCCCGCCTGGTGCGGCCCGGCGGCGTGGTGGCCGCCCGCGACGGCGACTCGTCGGCGTTCCTGTGGGCGCCCGCCAACCCGGGCCTCGACCGCTGGCAGCAGGCGTACGTGGAGGTGACCCGCCGCAACCGGGCCGAGGCCGCCGCCGGTCGCTACTTGCCGGCCTGGGCCCGGGCCGCCGGCCTCGACGACGTCACCTACACCACCTCCACCTGGACGTTCGCCACGCCCGACGAGCGGGCCTGGTGGAGCGACGTGTGGGCCGAGCGCTCTGTGGCCTCGTCGTTCGCCGAGCAGGCGCTGGGCTACGGCATCGCCACCCAGGACGAGCTGGAGGACCTCGCCGCCGGCTGGCGCCTGTGGGGCGCCACGCCCGACGCCGTGCTGACCATCGTCCACGGCGAGATCATCTGCCGGGTCTAGACCGCAGGAGTACCCTCCGCGCGGGGGTGGGCCACCCAAGCCCTTGTCGGCGGAGGTAGCACCTATGCGCAACCTGGCCCTGTCAACGTTGCTGGTCGGCCTGGTGGTGGTCGCCGCCTGTGGTGAACCAGGCGACGACGACGGGTCGGGCGGCAAGCTGCCCACCGGCCGCGAGAGCCAGGGCGACGCCTGCGGGCTCCTCGACGACGCGGCGCTGGGCCCGGTGTTCCCCGAGGGCGTGCCGGACCCGTCGGGCACCTCGATGGGCGACGGCGTCGCCGAGTGCGAGTGGGCCGAGAGCGACGGCACCGTGGTGCTGCTCTCCACGCTGCCGGTCGCCGACTTCCAGAGCGACTACGTCGACCAGCTCGTCGTGAAGGCGCCGGTCACCGGCGTCGGCGACCACGCTGTGTCGTTCCCGGGGTTCGTCGGCGTCGGCCAGGGCTCGGCCGACGGCGGCTCGGTGGGCTTCGCCAAGGGCGACCGGGCGGTGCTCGTGGCGGTGCGGTCGAGCGGCGAGCCCTCGGCCGACGCCGGCGTGGCGACCGACCTGGCGACCGAGGTGGCCGCCGGGCTCTGATAGGGGCCATGGCCCAACGCACCTTCGACGAGGCCGAGCTCGACGCCCTGGAGGCGCGCATCGAGGCGTGGCTGGCCCGGCAGCGCGACGAGAACCCGGTGGTCGCCGCCGTGGAGCGCGACGTCGAGTCGGGGGAGCGGCGCTGGTTCGTGCGGGTGCACGGCGAGCAGAAGGACGTCTTCAGCATCTGGTTCCACCTGCGCCAGCGGACCCTCCACTACGAGACCTACGTGATGCCGGCGCCGGAGACCCACCAAGCCCAGTTCTTCGAGCACCTCCTGAAGCGCAACCTGAAGCTCTACGGCGCCGCGTTCGCCGTCGGCGACGAGGACGCGGTCTTCCTGGTGGGCCAGCTGAGCAACGACTGCATCGACGACGACGAGCTCGACCGCATCCTGGGCTCGCTGTACGTGTGGGTGGAGCAGTTCTTCCGCCCGGCCATGCGGATCGGCTTCGCCGGCCTGTTCAAGGGTTGACGGACTATCCATCACTTTCAGCTACTCTGATCCTGCGTCCGGGGGTCCGTCACCGGCGACCTCGGGGGAGGTCCGCGCGGTGACGGAGCTCCCGGGTCGTAACGTCCAGCCATGGTTGGAGCACGACTGCAGGTGATCGGCGGCGGCAAGATGGGTGAGGCGCTGTTCGCCGGGCTGCTGGCCAAGGGGTGGGCCACCGCCGAGCAGCTGTGCGTGGTCGAGAAGGACCCGGGTAGGGCCGAGGCCCTGCGGGCGGCGTTCCCCGGCGCCCAGGTGGTCGACGAGCCCGTCGCCGCCGCCGGCCACGTCGTCGCGGTGAAGCCGCCCGACGTCCCCGCCGTGTGCGGGGCGCTGAAATCGATGGGCGACCGCGCCCCCGTGCTGTCGATCGCCGCCGGGGTGACCACCGCCACCCTCGAGTCGGGGCTCGCCCCGGGTACCCCGGTCGTGCGGGCGATGCCCAACACGGCGGCCCTCGTCGGGGCGGCCGCCTCGGCGCTGGCTCCCGGCAGCTCGGCCGGCGACGCCGAGCTCGACTGGGCCGAGGGCATCCTCGGCGCCGTCGGCACGGTGGTGCGGGTGGACGAGGGGCTCCTCGATGCGGTCACCGGCCTGTCGGGATCGGGCCCGGCGTACCTGTTCCTCGTGGTCGAGGCCCTGATCGACGCCGGTGTGCTGGCCGGCCTGACCCGCCCGGTGAGCGCGGCGCTGGCCACCCAGACGCTGGTCGGGGTGGGCAAGCTGCTGGTCGACACGGGGGAGCCGCCGATCCTGCTGCGCACCGCCGTCACGTCGCCCGCCGGCACCACGGCGGCGGGCCTGCGGGTGCTGGAACAGCAGGGCGTCCGGGCCGCGCTGCTCGACGCGGTGATGGCCGCGACCGAGCGCAGCCGCGAGTTGGGGCAGGGATAGCCAAGCCCTTAGCGTCGCGATCCGGATGTCCCCCCGGTTCGACACCATCTCCTTCCTCTCCGACTACGGCACGACCGACGAGTTCGTGGGCGTCGTGAAGTCGGTGATCCGCTCGCTGGCCCCCCACGCCACCGTGCTCGACATCACCCACGAGGTGGCCCCCTACGACGTGCGCGGCGGCTCCCTCACACTCGCCCGCGCCGTGCCCTACCTGTGCCCCGGTGTGGTGATGGCGGTGGTCGACCCCGGCGTCGGCACCGAGCGCCGGGCCGTCGCCATCGAGGTGGGCGGCGGCCAGTCGTACCTGGTGGGGCCGGACAACGGCCTGCTGGCCGCGGCGGTCGGCCTGGTCGGGGGAGCGACCGATGCCGTGGAGCTCTCCAACCCCGAGTACCACCTGGAGGCGCCCGGGGCGACGTTCGCCGGCCGCGACGTGTTCGGCCCGGCGGCGGCGCACCTGTGCAACGGCGTGCCGCTGTACGACCTCGGCGAGCCGGTCGATCCCGTGTCGCTGCTGCCCGGCGTGATCCCGCTCTCCCGGGAGGAGGACGGCACGCTGGTGGGCCAGGTGTTCTGGGTCGACCGCTACGGCAACTGCCAGCTCAACGTCGACCCGGCGCAGATCGCCGACTGGGGGCCGCGGGTGCAGGTCCGCTGGACGCAGCCCAAGCCCGGCTCCCGCACCGCCACCCGGATCGACGCCTTCGAGCAGCTCGAGGGCGGCCAGGTGGGCCTGGTGACCGACAGCTACGGCCTGCTGGCGATCGCCATGGCCCGGGGCTCGGCCGCCGAGACGCTCGACCTGGCGACCGGCGACGAGATCGTGCTGGCGCCCCTCGACGACGACTCGCCCGAGTCGCCCGGCTCGGTCACCACCTCGGTGACACTCGGAAGGAAGTCAGGATGAGGCCAGGGACGACGATCGCGCTCGGGGTGCTACTCGCCCTGATCCTGCTGGCAGGCACCATCCAGCTCCTAATGATCTTGTAGCGGCGTAGCGGAGGTCCAGCTGACTCGGGTTGCGGTGGTGTTGCTGGCTGGAGAGCCTCGCTGCGGGCTGTGCCTCGGCCGCCTTGGTTCCCCCGCGTCCTCCGACGTCAAGGGCCACTCCGCTACGACTCTCGGGCGACGGAAGTGGTTGACTGACGAGGTGAACCTGGCGTCGGTGGTGGGGTCGCATCCGGCGGAGTCGGTGGCGCTGTGCACCGACTCGGGGCGGGTGGTGACGTACGGCGAGCTGCGCGACGACGTCGCCCGCCTGCGGGGCGGGCTGGTACAGCTGGGCCTGGCCCGGGGCGACCGGGTGGCCGTCGCCCAGGCCAACGACCCCGACTTCGTGGCGGTCTACCTGGCGGCGCTCGGCATCGGCGCCGTGGTGGTGCCGCTCAACCCGCTGAGCCCGGCGCCGGAGCTGCAGCGCGAGCTGGCCGCGGTCGGCGCCCGGGCCCTGGTGGTCGGCCCCGTCGCCGAGCCCACCGCCGCCGCCCTCGACCGGGCGGTCCTGACCGACCTGGAGCAGGTGGTCGGCCCCCAGAGGCTCGACGAGCTGCGGAAGGCCGACCCGACCCCGGCCGTCGACCTCGAGCCCGACGACCTGGCCGTCCTCGTCTTCACCAGCGGCACCGCCGGGCCGAGCCGGCCGGCGATGCTCACCCACGGCAACCTGCTCGCCAACGTCGACCAGATCCTGGCCGGCGGCGGCAGCCAGAGCCCCGACGACCGCGTGCTGGGCGTGCTGCCGACGTTCCACATCTACGGGCTCAACGTCGCCATCGGCGTGTCGCTGGCCGCCGGCAGCGCCGTGGTGCTGGCCGAGCGCTTCGACGCCCGCGCCACGCTCGACCTGCTCACGAGCACCGGCGTGACCGTGGTGCCCGGGGTGCCGTCGATGTGGGCGGCGTGGTCGAGGCTCCCCGACGACGACGTGCCGCCCGACGCCTTCGCCAAGGTGCGCATCGCCAGCTCCGGTGCCGCCGCCCTCGACCCCGAGGTGCGCCGTGCCCTGCGCGACCGCTTCGGCCTCGACGTGGTGGAGGGCTACGGGCTGACCGAGGCGTCGCCCGCGGTCACGTCGGGCCTCGGCGTCGGCGCCCCCGACGGGAGCATCGGCGTGCCGCTGCCCCACGTGGCGCTCCGCCTGGTCGACGAGCTGCAGAGCGGCACCGCCGAGGACGTGCTCGTCGGCGACCCGGGCGAGATCTGGGTGCGGGGGCCCAACGTGTTCCCGGGCTACTGGGAGGACCCGCAGGCCACCGCCTCGGCGCTCACCGCCGACGGCTGGCTGCGCACCGGCGACGTCGCCGTGGTCGACGACGACGGCTTCCTCTACCTGGTCGACCGCGCCAAGGACCTGGTGATCGTCTCGGGGTTCAACGTGTTCCCCGCCGAGGTCGAGGAGGTGGTCATGCTGCACCCCGCCGTCGCCGAGGCCGCGGTCACGGGCCGGCCCGATCCCCGCACGGGCGAGGCGGTGGTCGCCCACGTGGTGCCGGCGCCCGGTGCCACGCCGCCGACCGGACAGGAGATCGTCGACTTCTGCGGTGAGCACATGGCCCATTACAAGTGCCCCGTGGAGGTCGACTTCGTCGACGAGCTGCCGCACACCCTCGCCGGCAAGCTGCTCCGGCGAGCCTTGTAGGCCGCTTGTGAGAAATGGAACAAGGGCGGGTTAGGGTGTCGCCTGGTATGGCCGAGCGACCGAAGAGGCCGAAACGGAAGATCCCGGAGGCGACGGTCGCTCGCTTGCCCCTCTACCTCCGCAGCCTGCTGGAAGTGGCCGACCACGACACCCCGACCATCTCGTCGGAGCGGCTGGCGGAGCTGTCGGGCGTGAACGCCGCCAAGGTCCGCAAGGACCTCAGCTACCTGGGCAGCTACGGCACCCGCGGGGTCGGCTACGACGTCGAGTACCTGCTGTTCCAGATGAGCCGGGAGCTCGGCCTCACCAACGACTGGCCGGTCGTCATCGTCGGGCTCGGCAACCTGGGCCACGCCCTCGCCAACTACGGCGGTTTCGGCGAGCGGGGCTTCCCCGTCGCCGCGCTGGTCGACGCCGACGAGCGGGTGGTGGGCACCACCATCAACAACGTGGTCGTCCGCCACATCGACGACCTGCCGCAGATCGCCGCGGAGGACGGCATCGCCATCGGCATCATCGCGACGCCGGCCCCCGCCGCCCAGGAGGTGGCCGACCGGCTCATCGCCGCCGGCGTCACGTCGGTGCTCAACTTCGCCCCGACGATCCTGTCGGTGCCGGAGGAGGTGTCGCTGCGCAAGGTCGACCTGGCGGTCGAGCTCCAGATCCTCAGCTTCTACCAGCGGCGCAAGGCCGCCGACGGTCAGCGCCCGGTGGTGACGGTCGACGCGAGCCCCGGCGACGCCTCGTCGGCCTGACCGATGCCGGTCGACGCCCCCCTCTACCCGGTCAACCTCGTGGTGGAGGGTCGTCGCTGCCTGGTGGTGGGCGGCGGGCCGGTGGCGCTGCAGAAGGTGCGGGGGCTGCTCGACGCCCGGGCCGACGTCACCGTGGTCGCCCCCGAGGTGCTGCCGGCGATCGCGGAGCTGGGTGTTGCGGTCACGGAGCGCGCGTACCGATCCCCGGAGGCCGGCGACTACCGGCTGGCCATCGCCGCCACCGGCGACCCCGCCGTGAACCAGCAGGTGTACGACGACGCCGAGGCCGCCGGCGTGTGGGTCAACAGCGCGGATGACCCGGAGCGCTGCAGCTTCGTGCTGCCCGCCCGGGTGCGGCAGGGCAAGCTTCTCGTCACGATCTCGACAGGTGGGCACAGCCCCGCGGTGGCCGCTTGGCTGCGCGGACGCCTTGACGACGAGCTCGGGCCGGAATATGACGTGCTCATCGGGGTGTTGGCCGAAGTGCGTCAGGAGATCCAAGCCGACGGCCGCGGCACCGAGTCGCTCGATTGGCGGGCGGCGCTTGATTCGGGAATTCTGGACCTCGTTCGGGCCGGACGGTCCGAAGAAGCCAAGGAGCGCTTGCGAGCGTGTCTGTCGTCGTCATCGGACTGAACCATCGAACTGCCCCCCTCGACCTGCTCGAGCGGATGGCGATCGGCGACGGCCAGATCTCCAAGGCGCTCCACGACCTCACGACGCGTGAGAACCTCAGCGAGGCGGTCGTGCTGTCGACCTGCAACCGCACCGAGGTCTACGCCGTCGCCGAGCGCTTCCACGCCGCCTTCGGCGAGATCCGCGACTTCCTCGGCGACCTGTCCTTCCTGCCGCCCGAGGCCTTCTCCGACCACCTCTACGTCCACTACGACGATCCCGCGGTGCGCCACCTGCTGGGCGTCACCGCCGGCCTCGATTCGGCCGTGCTCGGCGAGAGCGAGATCCAGGGCCAGGTCAAGGCGGCCTGGGAGGCGGCCCACGCCGAAGGCACCACCGGCAGCACGCTGAACCTGGTGTTCCGGCACGCCCTGCAGGCCGGCAAGCGGGCCCGCACCGAGACGGGCATCGCCCGCAACATCGCCTCGGTGTCGCAGGCGGCGGTGGCCATGGCCACCCAGCGCCTGGGCGACCTGCACGAGCGCTCGGTGCTGGTGATCGGCGCCGGCGAGATGGGCGAGGGCATGACCGCGGCGCTGTCGCACGCCGGCGTCGCCGAGGTGCGGGTCGCCAACCGCACCCGCTCCCGCGCCGACGAGCTGGCCGCCCGCGTCGGCGGCCGCTCCGTGCCGCTGGTCGACCTGCCGGACCAGCTGGCCGAGGTCGATCTGGTGCTCACGTCGACCGGGGCGCGCGTGCCGATGATCGAGGCCATCGACCTGATCCCGGTCATGGCGGTGCGACCCGACCGGCCGCTGCTGATCGTCGACATCGCCGTGCCGCGCGACGTCGACCGGGAGGCGGCCGACATCCCCGGGGTGACGCTGCTCGACATGGACGACCTGCGGGCGTTCGCGGAGCAGGGCATCGCGGGGCGGCGGCGGGAGGTCACGAGCGTGGAGGCCATCCTCGACGAGGAGCTGCAGCGCTACCTGGAGGAGTCGTCGGCTCGCGAGGTCGCGCCGCTGGTGGTGGCGCTCCGCAGCCGGGCCGAGGAGATCCGCACGTCGGAGCTCGGGCGCTTCCGCAACCGGTTCACTACTCTGGAGCCCGCGGAACTGGAGGCCGTCGAGGCCTTCACCAAGAGCCTCGTCGCCAAGCTGCTGCACCAGCCGACGGTGGTCCTCAAGGACGCTGCGGGTAGCCCGCGGGGTGATCGGCTCGTTGCCGCGCTACGCGAGCTCTTCTCCATCGAGACCCAATCGGAGACTTAGTGCCCCAAACGCTCCGGGTTGCGACCCGTGGTTCTGCCCTGGCTTTGTGGCAGGCCGAGCATGTCGTCGGGATGTTGCAGGCGGTCGAGCCGTCTCTGGCTGTCGAGCTGGTCATCGTCGAGACCCATGCGGACCGCAACCCCCAGACGCCGATCGAGCAGATGGGAGGCAAGGGGGTCTTCGCCAAGGAGATCCAGCTGGCCGTGCTCGAGGAACGCGCCGACATCACCGTCCACTCCGCCAAGGACCTGCCCACCACCACGCCCGAGGGCCTGGTGCTGGCGGCCGTGCCGCCTCGCTGGGACCCGCGCGACTGCATGGTCGGCTCCACGCTGGCCGACCTGCCCGCCGGCGGCGTGGTGGCCACCGGCTCGTTGCGGCGCCGGGCCCAGCTGGCCCACGTCCGGCCCGACCTGCGCTTCGAGACCCTGCGCGGCAACGTCCCGACCCGCGTCGAGAAGGCCGGCGACTTCGACGCCATCGTGCTCGCCTGCGCCGGGCTCGACCGGCTGGGGCTGGCCGACAAGATCGCCGAGCGGTTGGAGCCCGAGGTGATGCTGCCCCAGGTCGGGCAGGCCGCGATCGCGGTGGAGTGCCGGCGCAACGATTACGACATACGGCCGGTGGTGGAGCGCATCGAGCACTGGGCCACCCGGCACTGCGTCGACGCCGAGCGGGGGTTCCTCTCCGAGCTGGGCGGCGACTGCTCGCTGCCGGCCGCCGCCCACGCCACGATCGCCGGCGACGGCCTCAAGGTGGAGGGGATGATCTCGACGGTCGACGGCCGCACCCTGCTGCGGGAGGAGATGACCGGCCCCGCCTCGGCCGGCGCCGCCCTGGGCCGTTCCCTCGCCAACCTCCTCCTCCACGACAAGGGCGGCGCAGTGCTGCTGGAGTCGGCCAGCTAGAACGTCAGCGGGCGCCGGTGGTGAGGACCTTGCGGACGTCGGTGAAGAGGGCGGTGAGCGACATCAAGCGGTCGCGGGGTGGGCTGGTGCAGGGGCCCTCGGGCCAGTAGGGCTCACCGACGAAGGTCATCAGCGGGTCGACCTCGGCGCGGTGGATGCCGCCCAGGGTGGGCGCGTCGCCGAAGTGGCACACCGCGCCGCTCGCCAGCGCCACCCAGTAGCCCCGGCCCGTCGGCGTGGGCAGCAGCGCCACGGCGTCGACCGGCGGTACCTGGTCGGCCGGCACCGGCAGGGGCGGCAGGCCGGCCTTCTCGCGGTCGAGGGACTGGTGCCACATCGGGAGGGCCGCCACCTCGCCGTGGGGCCGGGCGGCACCGAAGGCGTGGACGCCGCCGGCCCGGTCGAGCACCCAGTAGCCGTCGCCGGACGGGTGGATCGCCAGCGCCACGGGCTCGCCGGCGCCGTCCGGGAGGTCGCCGAACGTCGGCGCCTCCCCGAACCCGACGACCCGCCCGCCGGCGGTCAGCAGGTAGTACCCCCGGCCATCGGGCGCGGCCGCCAGGGCGACCACGCTGTCCTCGACACCACCGAGGGCCGGGGCGTCGGCGAGGGGGTGGACCCGGCCGGCGCTGGTGGCGACCCAGAAGCCGTCGTCGGGGGTGGTGGCGATGCCGACCGCGACCTCGCCGTCGGCCAGCGGGACCCGGGCGACCGTGGGGGCCGTCGGGTCGTCCGGGTCGCCCAGACGCAGCACCGCGCCCGCCCGGGTCAGCAGCAGCGCCGCCTCGCCGTCGTCCACGTCGGCGGCGGCCACCACCGGGTCGCCCTCGGAGCGGCCCTGGCCCCCGGCGGCGCTGCCCAGGGGCGTCGTGTGGCGGCCGAAGTGGAACGTGGCGCCGTCGCAGCTCACCAGGCGGTAGCCCGTGTGGTCGGGGAGCAGCGCCACCGGTGGCTCCCCGGGGCCGGTGGGACGTGTGCCCGTCGACGGGGTGAGCGACGGCAGTCGGTCGGCGATCGCCGTGGCCGCCCGGCTGCCCAGCAGCCCGGCGCCGAAGTAGGTGAGGTGGACGTCGATCCCGGGTCGGACCGGCCGGGGCGCCCCCGTGCAGTCCGGCAGCGCGTCCACCCGCTCGCCGTCGGCGCGGGCCATGAAGTCGCCCGGCGTGACCACCTCGACGCCCAGCTCCTCGCGCACCGCCATGTAGGCGTCCCAGATCGACGTGTCCTCGGGCTGGTCGTCGGGCGGGAAGAGCGGGATCGGGGCGATCAGGTACACCTTCGCCCCGCCGACCGACAGTCGCCGCACCAGCTCGGTCAGCAGGGTGCGGACCATCCCCGGGAACTCGGGCGACTCCCAGGTGATGGGCGTCCCCTGGGCTGATCGGGGGTGCGGCGGCCAGTAGTTGTGGTTGCTGTAGACGGCGACGACGTCGGGGTCGAACTCGGCGACCGCGTGGGCGGCCAGCCCCAGCAGCGACTGGTCGGACGGGTTCGGCTGCAGCGTCCCCATGTCGTACTGCTCCCGGGTGAACAGCCCCATGCCCCAGGCCGCCGCCACGTCGGCCTCGACGCCCGCCTCGTGCAGCGCCACGGTGGCGTGGTGGCCGAGCTGGGCCGCCAGGGAGTCGCCCACGAACAGCACCCGCGGCGCCGGGGCCACGTCGGTTGGGGTCACGTCGGTTGGAGGCGCGGTCCGTCGGTGCGCCACCGGTCGCTCCGGGCCCGACGACACGGGCGGGGTCGACCCGGAGCCGATCGTCACCGCCAGCGCGGCCACGGCACACAGCCTCCACTTCCCCAACCGCATCTCCCCCAGCTGCGAACCCCGGCGTGCCGGGGGCCAACCCCTATCCTCGCAAGCCGTGACCGTGTTCCTCGTCGGAGGCGGACCTGGCGATCCAGGGCTGCTCACCGTGCGTGCTCTCGAAGTGCTCGAACGGGCCGACGTGGTCGTCTACGACCGTCTGTCACAGGAATCTCTACTCGATCTGGCGCCGCTCGGCGCCGAGCGCATCGACGTGGGCAAGGCGCCCGGCCTCACCCGCCGCACCCAGGAGGAGATCAACGCCCTGCTCGTCGAGCGGGGCAAGGACGGCGCCACCGTCGTCCGGCTCAAGGGCGGCGACCCGTTCGTGTTCGCCCGCGGCGGCGAGGAGGCGGCCGCGCTCCTCGATGCGGGCATCCCCTTCGAGGTGATCCCCGGCATCACGTCGGCCATCGCCGTCCCCGCCTACGCCGGCATCCCCGTCACGATGCGGCACTCGTCGACCAGCGTCACCATCGTCACCGGCCACGAGGACCCCGGCTCCGGCGAGGAGGGGACCGTCGACTGGCGGGCCGTCGCCCAGGTGGGCGGCACGATCGTGGTGCTGATGGGGGTGGCGCGCATCGGTCGCATCGCCACCGCCCTGATGGCCGGCGGGCGCTCGCCCGACACGCCCGTCGCCGCGGTGCAGTGGGGCACCCGCCCCGAGCAGCGCACCGTGCGGGCGACGCTGGGCACGATCGGCACCGAGAAGCTGGGCACGCCGTCGGTGATCGTGATCGGCGAGGTCGCCGCCTACGACCTGTCGTGGTACGAGAAGCGGCCGCTGTTCGGCCGCACGATCGTGGTGACCCGGGCCCGGGAGCAGGCGTCGGAGCTGGTCGCCAAGCTGGCCGCGCTCGGCGCGGAGACCGTCGAGGTGCCGGCCATCGCGGTGCAGGACGCCGAGGACGGGGGCGCCGGGCTGCGGGTCGCCGCCGCCGAGCTGGGCAGCTACGACTGGGTGGTGCTGACGTCGCCCAACGGGGCCCGGGCCCTGCTGGAGGCGCTGCGCACGCTGGGGCTCGACCCCCGGGCGTTCGGGCGCTCCCGGCTCGCCGCCATCGGGCCGGGCACCGCCGAGGCGCTGGCGGCCGGGAACGTGCTGGTCGACCTGGTGCCGCCCCAGTTCGTGGCCGAGTCGCTGGTGGACGTGTTCCCGGACCCCCCGCCGGACCGGCCGGGGCGCATCCTCCTGGCCCGAGCGGCGCAGGCCCGTGACGTGCTGCCCAAGGGCCTGGCGGCGCGCGGCTGGGAGGTGGAGATCGTGGAGGCCTACCGCACGGTGGCGGCGGGACTGCCCGAGGAGCGCCGCGCCGAGCTGGCGTCGGCCGACATGGTGACGTTCACCTCGTCGTCGACCGTCACCCGCTTCCTCGACGCCGCCGGCCCCGACGCCGTGCCCCCCGTGGTGGCGACGATCGGGCCGATCACCGCCGCCACGGCCCGTGAGCACGGCCTGCGGGTCGACATCGAGGCACCCGTCCACACGATCGACGGGCTCGTCGAGGCGATCCTCGCCTGGATGGCCTCGGAGCCGTCGCCTAAGTCAGTATGACGGGCCCGACACGCATCAGCGTGACCGCAGTCACCCTGTGCTTGACTGTCGCAACTCCTCGGGTGGGAAGTCCATGGCCTTGCTGAACGTCGACAACGTGGGAGTGCGCTTCGGTGGCGTCGTCGCGCTCGACGGCCTGTCGTTCTCCGTCGAGGCCGGGCAGATCTGCGCCCTCATCGGCCCCAACGGCGCCGGCAAGACCACCCTGTTCAACGTCGTCAGCCGGCTCTACGAGCCCGACCAGGGCGCGGTGACGTTCGACGGGCAGGACCTGCTGGCCGTCCCCGCCCACCGCATCGTCGGTTCGGGGATCGCCCGCACGTTCCAGAACGTGGCGCTGTTCCCGTCGATGACCGTGCTCGAGAACGTGATGACCGGCGCCCACGAGCGCGGCCACACCGGGTTCGTCAATGCCATCTTCCGCATCGGGGCGGCTCGCGAGGACAGGGCGCAGCGCCGGCAGGGCCTCGACCTGCTCGAACAGCTCGAGCTGGCCCACCTGGCGCATCGGCCGACCGCGGGGCTGCCGTTCGGCACCCTCAAGCGCATCGAGCTGGCCCGGGCCCTCGCCGCCGAGCCCAAGCTGCTCATGCTCGACGAGCCCGCCAACGGCCTCACCCACGGCGAGGTCGACGAGCTGGTGGAGACCATCCGGGGCATCCGCGACCAGTTCGACCTCACGATCCTGCTGGTGGAGCACCACATGTCGATGGTCATGGCCCTCTCGGAGCACATCGTGGTGCTCGACTTCGGCCGGAAGATCGCCGAGGGCACGGCCGAGGCGGTGCGCAACGACCCCGTCGTCATCGAGGCCTACCTGGGGGCGCCCACATGACGGAGAGGCCCCTGCTGGAGCTGCGGGCCGTCGAGGGCGGATACGGGCAGGTGCAGGTTCTCCGCGGTGTCGACGTCACCGTCGAGGAGGGCAAAGTGGTGGTGATCCTCGGGGCCAACGGCGCCGGCAAGACCACCACGCTGCGGGCCATCTGCGGGATGGTCAAGGCCCACGGTGAGCTGCGCTTCGACGGCCAGTCGCTGGTCGGCAAGCCCACCCAGGCCATCGCCCGCATGGGCATCGCCCACGTCCCCCAGGGCCGCGGCACGTTCGCCGACCTCACCGTCGAGGACAACCTGCGCCTCGGCGCCACCGCCCGCCGCGACAACGGCATCGAGGCCGACCTGGCCCGCTGGTACGACGCGTTCCCCCGACTGCGCGACCGCCGCAAGCAGACCGCCGGCAGCATGAGCGGTGGCGAGCAGCAGATGCTGGCCCTGGCCCGGGCGATGATGGCCCGACCCCGCCTGCTGCTGCTCGACGAGCCGTCGCTGGGCCTGGCGCCGCTGGTCACCCGTGAGCTGTTCGCCCGGCTGGGCGAGCTCAACACCGAGGAGGGACTGACGGTCGTGGTGGTCGAGCAGAACGCCAACCTCGCCCTCGACATCGGGCACTGGGGCTACGTGCTGGAGACCGGGCGGATCGCGGTGCAGGGGTCGGCCGCCGAGCTCCGCGAGAACGAGGCCGTCCGCCAGGCCTACCTGGGGTTCTGATGCAGCTGTTCATCTCCCAGCTCCTCAACGGCATCGGCAACGGCGTGGTGTACGCCTCCGTGGCCCTGGCGCTCGTGCTCATCTACAAGTCGACCGGCATCCTCAACTTCGCCCAGGGCGAGATGGCGCTGTTCGCCACCTACCTCACCTGGAAGTTCACCGAGGGCGACATCCCCGTCGTTGCGGCCATCGCCCTGTCCGCGGGCATCGCCTTCGTAGCCGGAGCGCTGATCGAGCGCATCCTGATCCGTCCCGTGGAGTCGGCCCACAACCCGCTGAACGTGGTGATCGTGACGCTGGGCATGTTCCTCGCCATCAACTCGCTGGCGCTGCTGGCATTCGGCACCGACCCGCAGAAGGTGCCCAACGTCTTCCCCACGGACTCGTTCCACATCGGCGACACGAACATTCAGAAGGAGACGCTGGGGCTGATCGCCGTGCTGATCGGTGAGTGCCTGCTCCTGTGGCTGCTGCTGCAGAAGACCAAGGTGGGCCTGCGGCTGCGGGCGGTGGCGTCGAACCCCGACTCGAGCCGGCTCGTCGGCATCAACACCGGCGTGATGCTGATGCTCGGCTGGGGCCTGGCCGCCGCGCTCGGTGCCGTCGCCGGGTCGCTGGTCGCCTCCACCGACACCGCCTTCGACGCCAGCTTCATGCAGATCATCCTGGTGTACGCCTTCGCCGCCGCGGCGTTGGGCGGCTTCGACAGCCTCGTCGGCGCGGTGGTCGGCGGCCTGGTCGTGGGCGTCGCCGACGCCCTGGCGGTGGAGTACGTCGACGCGCTCGACGGCATCCCGGTGGTGCTGCCGCTGGCGCTGATCCTGGTGGTCCTGTTGGTCCGCCCGAACGGCCTGTTCGGGAGTCGCACGGTGGAGCGGGTCTGATGGCAACCGACGTCGACGCCCCCGACGAGCCGGCGACCGCACCCGACTCCGGCGTGCCCCTGTACGCGGCCCTGCCGCGCCCGGTGTTCTGGGCGCGGGTGGTGATCGGCGGCGTGCTGGCGTTCGCCGCGCTGTACGCGCCCTGGTACTTCCAGCCGGTCGACAACAAGGTGCTGTCGCAGGCGCTCTACCTGGCCGTGGCCGCCATGGGCCTCAACCTGCTCACCGGGTTCACCGGCCAGGTGTCGATCGGCCACGGCGCCTTCTTCGGCGTCGGGGCGTTCACCACCGCCATCCTGATGGTCGACCACGGCTGGACGTTCGAGGCGACGATCCCGATCGCCGCGCTGCTCACCGCCACGTTCGGCGTCCTCGTGGGCTTCCCGGCGCTGCGGGTGCGGGGGCTCTACCTGGCGCTGGTGACCCTGGGCCTGGCGGTGCTGTTCCCGCAGGTGGCCTCCAAGTACGTGAAGGGTTCGGGGAACATCGCCCTGGTCCAGCCCCGTCGGCGCGAGTTCTCGTCGCTGCTCGACGGGCTCGAGGACGACCAGTGGAAGTACTACGTGTGCCTCGCCGTGGTCGTCGTCCTCTACCTCGTCGCCTGGAACCTGACCCGGGCACGGCCGGGGCGGGCCATGGTCGCTGTCCGCGAGCAGGAGCTGGCCGCCGCGACGGTCGGCGTCAACCTGGCCGGCACCAAGCTGTGGGCGTTCGGGCTCAGCGCGGCCTACGCGGGCATCGCCGGCTCGCTGTCGGTGATGGTCGACGGCTCGGCGAACGCCACCAACCCGGCGCTCTACTTCCGGCTGTCCATCGAGTTCCTCGTGGCGCTCGTCATCGGAGGGACCGCGACGATCCTCGGCCCGCTGGTGGGCGCCCTGATCGTGGTCCTGCTCCGCCGCAACACCGAGGACCTCATAGAGGGCAAGGAGGTGCTGTCGCCGGCCATCTTCGGCGGCGCGCTGATCCTGCTCGTCTACGTGCTGCCCGACGGTGTGGTGGGAGGGATCCGGCGCCTGTTCGCCCGCGTGGGCAGCCGTCGGGCATCAGTAGAGGTAGCCCCAGAACCTACGTAGGAGCGCTTGATGAAGAGAATCCGTGCAGTGCGCTTTGTGTCGGTCCTCCTGGTCCCGCTGCTGCTCGCGGCGGCGTGCAGCCAACGGGACGACGACGATGACGCCGGCACCGACAGCGGCGGCGACGGTAGCGGCGACGGTGGCGGCGCCAGCAGCATCGACACCGCCGACTGCCTGGTCGACCCCACCTCCGAGATCGAGGGCGACACCATCAAGCTGGTGTCGAGCTTCCCGCAGTCCGGCGTGACCGCGGCGTTCGCGCAGATCGCCAACGGCTGGAAGTCGTACTTCGAGATGATCAACGAGGAGGGTGGCGTCGAGATCGGCGACAAGACCTTCCAGCTCGAGTGGGAGGACCAGGACGACGAGTACGACGCCGCCAAGACCGCCGCGAACATCGAGGAGCTGGTCGGCACCGACGCCGAGAACGCCTTCTCCGTGTTCAGCGTGGTCGGCACGTCGAACAACATCGCCATCCGCGACAACCTGGGCGACCAGTGCGTGCCCGACGTGTTCGCCGCCACCGGCTCGCCGGCCTGGGGCAACCCGGACTACCCGTGGCTGATCGGCTCGACGCTGCCGCCCTACAGCCTGGAGAGCTACGTGTTCGCCGAGCTGCTGAAGGACCAGAAGCCCGACGCCAAGGTGGCGATGCTCATCCAGAACGACGACTTCGGCGCCGGCTACCGCGACAGCTTCGAGCAGGCCATCGAGGGCACCGACATCGAGCTGGTGCAGGTGGAGACCTACCCCGCGGGCGCCACGGCCGACGTGTCGGCCCAGATCACCAGCCTGGCCGGCTCCGGCGCCGACGTGTTCTTCAACGGCGCCACCCTCATCCCCTGCCCCGACGCCCTCGCCAAGGCGGGGCAGGCCGGCTGGGAGCGGGAGATCACCTGGGTGTCCGGCACCTGCATCTCGAAGACGCTGATGGGCCTGGCCGGCGAGAACGCCGCCGGCGTCTACAGCATCAGCAACATCAAGGATCCGCTGAGCCCCGACTTCGCCGACGACGAGGCGATGCAGCTGTACCGCGAGAAGGTGGCCCAGTTCACGCCCGACGCCGACGTCGAGAACGGCATCGTCGCCTACGGCTGGACGCAGGCCGCGCTGTTCGTCGAGGCCCTGCAGCAGGCCGAGGCCCCCACCCGCCTGGCGGTGATGGAGTCGGTCCGCAGCCTCGACGTGGGCGACGACGTGGGGCTCCTGGCCCCGGGCACCGGCGTCACCACCGACGGCGAGGACGACCCCTTCATGGGCGAGCGGTTCGACCTGGTGCAGTACCAGTTCGCGGGCCCCGACGGCCCGAACTACTTCACCGTGGTGCAGGACTACGACTACGAGGGCCAGACCGCCGACCTCACCCCCGAGGACCTCATCACCGGCGGCTGAACCCCATGCTCCGTCCCCGAAATCCGGCGCCGCTCCGGATTTCGGGGACGGTCGGGCTTTTCCGGCGTGTGGCCGTCGGGGCGTAGTCCCATACCAACCACCCCGCCGCCGCCCCGAGAGGTCTCGGCTGCGCCGAGGCAGTTAGCATCCGGGAGTGAGCTTCCCGCAGCGGCGTCTGCGCCGTCTCCGCCGGACCCCTTCTCTGCGTCGCCTGGTGGCCGAGACCTCGCTCTCCGCCGACGACCTGATCGCCCCGCTGTTCGTGCGCGAGGGCATCGACGTCCCGCAGCCCATCGCGTCGCTGCCGGGGGTCGTGCAGCACACCCGCGAGTCCCTCCGCAAGGAGGTCAACGAGCTGGCCGCCCTGGGCATCCCCGGGGTCGTGCTGTTCGGGGTGCCGGCGCACAAGGACGCCGAGGGCTCCGGCGCCTGGGACCCGGAGGGCATCGTCCAGCTGGCGCTGTCCGACCTGCGCAGCGACCTCGGCGACGACATGGTGCTGATCGCCGACCTGTGCCTCGACGAGTACACCGACCACGGCCACTGCGGCGTGCTGACGGAGTCGGGCGAGGTCGACAACGACG
The DNA here is from genome assembly GCA_035316325.1 of Acidimicrobiales bacterium. NCBI lineage: Bacteria > Bacillati > Actinomycetota > Acidimicrobiia > Acidimicrobiales > Acidimicrobiales bacterium. The sequence continues at coordinate 56,704 of DATHJB010000058.1, read as the reverse complement.
CCACGCTGGACCTGTACGCCCAGGTCGCGGTCGCCCAGGCCGAGGCGGGGGCCGACATCGTCGCTCCCTCGGGGATGATGGACGGCCAGGTCATGGCCATCCGCGAGGCGCTCGACGACGCGGGGTTCGAGCCGCTGCCGATCCTCGCCTACGCCGCCAAGTACGCCTCGGCCCTCTACGGGCCGTTCCGCGACGCCGTCGACGTCACCATCGTGGGCGGCGGCGACCGCAAGGCCTACCAGCAGGACCCGCGCAACGTGCGCGAGGCGATGGAGGAGCTGCGGGCCGACTACGTGGAGGGCGCCGACATCCTCATGGTGAAGCCGGCGCTCGCCTACCTCGACGTGATCGCCCGGGCCCGGGCCGAGCTGGACGCCCCGCTGGCGGCGTACCACGTGTCCGGCGAGTACGCCATGGTCCACGCTGCCGCCGAGCGGGGTTGGATCGACGGCCCGGCCGTGATGCGGGAGCACCTGCTGGCGATCAAGCGGGCCGGCGCCGACATGATCCTGACGTACGCCGCCCGCTCGGTCGCCGAGTCGCTGCGTTGACCGTCGAAGTGTCTTCGCTCAGCGGGCTATAGCCGGGTGAGCGAAGACAGAATGACCAACGACGAGCTCTTCGCCCGTGCCTGTGACGTGATCCCGGGTGGGGTGAACAGTCCCGTGCGGGCGTTCCGGGCGGTCGGGGGGACGCCGTACTTCGTGGCCCGGGGTGCGGGCGCCCACGTGTGGGACGTGGAGGGGCGGCGCTACGTCGACCTGGTGCAGTCCTACGGGGCGATCGTCGCCGGCCACGCCCATCCCGCCATCGTCGAGGCGGTGCAGCAGGCCGCGGTCGACGGCACGTCGTTCGGCGCCCCGACCGAGCGCGAGGTGCTGCTGGCGGAGGCGATCCGGGCGCGGGTGCCGTCGTGCGAGCGGGTGCGGCTGGTGTCGAGCGGTACGGAGGCGACGATGTCGGCCATCCGGGTGGCGCGGGGGTTCACCGGCCGCCCGAAGGTGGTGAAGTTCGCCGGCAACTACCACGGTCACGGCGACCTGCTGCTGGCCGAGGCCGGCAGCGGTCTGGCCGCCCTGGGGCTGCCGGGCTCCGCCGGGGTGACCGAGGGTGCCGTCGCCGACACCGTGGTGGCGCCGTACAACGTGGTGCCGACGCTCGACGAGCAGGTCGCGTGCGTGGTCGTCGAGCCGATCGCCGCCAACATGGGCCTGGTGGCGCCGCAGCCCGGGTTCCTGGAGGGACTGCGGGCCGAGTGCGATCGGGTGGGTGCCCTGCTGGTGTTCGACGAGGTGATCACCGGGTTCCGGGTGGCCCGGGGCGGGGCGCAGGAGCTGCTGGACGTCACGCCCGACCTGACGACGCTGGGCAAGGTCATCGGCGGCGGCCTCCCGGTCGGGGCCTACGGCGGGCGGGCCGACATCATGTCCGTGGTGGCCCCGCTGGGCCCCGTGTACCAGGCGGGCACGCTGTCGGGGAACCCGCTGGCCACCGCCGCCGGGCTCGCTGCGCTCGACCTGCTGGACGACACGGCGTACGCAACCCTCCGGCGCCAGGCCGAGGCGCTGGCGGGCGTGCTGCGGACCGGGCTCGACAAGGCGGGCGTCGTCGCTCAGGTGCCGGTCGTGTCGTCGCTGGTGGGCCTGTACCTCGGCGACGAGCTGCCGGTCGACTACGAGTCGGCCAAGCGCACCGACGAGGCCGCCTACGCCCGCCTCTTCCACGCTCTCCTCGACGCCGGCGTGGCCCTCGCCCCCGGCGCCTACGAGGTCCTCTTCCCCGGCCTCGCCCACAGCGACGACGTCCTCGACGAACTCACGGGGGCGATGGACGCGCTCCGTTGAGGCACCTCGTCCGGGCGCGAGGTGCTGCGCTTCCCGCTCCTGGCGCCTGCGGCACCGGGCCGCTCGGGCCACGGCCTCGCGGTCGCTCGGCCTCAGTGGCGCGGATTCCTGTCGGGGGCTGGTAGCAAGAAGGGGCGTGACGCTCGACTCAGTCCCGGATCGCCTCGGCCCTCTTGCCGGCGAGACCGCCTCCGCCCTCGCAGAGCTCACCGAGCGCGATGCGGTCGCCCGGCTCTGGGCCGCCGACCACACCCTCTGGCGCGACGACCCCACCGAGATCAGCGACCGCCTGGGCTGGCTCACCGTGGTGCCCGAGCTGCTCGTCGGGCTCGACTCGCTGAGCGCCGAGTGCACCAAGCTCGCCGCCGACGTCGACCACGTGCTGATCATGGGGATGGGCGGGTCCAGCCTGTTCCCCGAGGTGCTGGCGTCGTCGTTCGGTCGGGTCGAGGGGGCTCCGGCGCTGCACGTCGTCGACACCACCGACCCGGCGGCCCTGTCCCGCCTCGCCGCCGAGCTGCCGGCCGACCGCACGCTGCACGTCGCCGCCTCGAAGTCGGGCACCACCCTGGAGACCCGCAGCCACCTCGACTGGGCCTGGGAGCGCCACTCCGACCCGGCCCGCTTCGCGGTGATCACCGACCCCGGCTCGGCGCTCGCCGCCCTGGCCGAGGAGCGGGCGTTCGCCCACGTGTTCCTCAACCGACCCGACATCGGCGGGCGCTACTCGGCGCTGTCGCACTTCGGGATCGTGCCGGCGCTCCTGGCCGGGTTCGACGCCGGGCGGCTGCTCGACTCGGCGTCGACGATGGCGGAGCGCCTGCGCGGCGCGGCGCGGGTCAACCCGGCCGCCACGCTGGCCGCCGTGCTGGCCGCCGGGGTCCGCAACGGGCGCGACAAGGTGACGCTCCTGCTGCCCGAGGGCGTCGCGTCGTTCGGGCTGTGGTTGGAGCAGCTGCTGGCCGAGTCGACCGGCAAGGACGGCACGGGCGTGATCCCGGTCGTCGGGGAGGCCATCGGCGACCCCGGCATCTACGGCGACGACCGGCTGTTCGTGGCCCTGTACGACCCCGAGGGCGACGCCGACGGCCACGCGGCGGCCCTGTTCGACGCCCTCGCCGCGGCCGGGCACCCCGTCCACGTGGTGGCGTACGACGACCTCGACGACCTCGGCGGCCAGGTGCTGCTGTGGGAGGCGGCCACGGCCCTCTGCGGGGCGCTGCTGGGCATCCACCCGTTCGACCAGCCCGACGTCGCCGCGGCCAAGGCCGCCACCAACCAGGTGCTGGCCGCCGAGGCCGACCGCCAGGGAGGCCGTGGCCCGAGCGGCCCGGCGCCGGCAGGTGCCAAGAGCGGGGAGCAACTCCTTCTGCCCGACGAGCCGCTGGTCCCGCTGGAGGATCTCCTCGCCCTGGTGCGGCCCGGCGACTACCTCGGCATCCAGGCGTTCGTCGACCCGGGCTCGCCGGTGGTCGGCCGCCTGGAGGCCGTGCGCACCGCGCTGCGCGACCGGCTGCAGGTGGCGACCACGCTCGGCCTCGGCCCCCGCTTCCTCCACTCCACCGGGCAGCTCCACAAGGGCGGCCCGGCCACCGGGGTGTTCGTCCAGGTGGTGGGCGACGCTTCGAGCTCCCCGATCGCCGAGGTCCCGATCCCCGGCCAGCCCTACGACTTCGCCACCCTCGAACGGGCCCAGGCGGCGGGCGACCTGCTCACCCTGCGCCAGCGCGACCGGCGAGCCGGCCGCGTCGCGCTCGACGAACTCCTGGAGGTCGCACGATGAAGGTCGGCATGGTCGGGCTGGGGAAGATGGGCGCCAACATGGCCGCCCGGCTCACCGAGGCGGGCCACGAGGTGGTCGGCTTCGACGCCTTCAGCGACGCCTCGCAGGTCGGGTCGCTGGGCGAGCTGATCCAGGCGCTGGACGTCCCCCGGGTGGTGTGGCTGATGGTCCCCTCGGGCGACCCCACCCAGTCGACGGTCGACGAGCTCGCCAAGCTCCTGTCCCCCGACGACGTGGTGGTCGACGGCGGCAACTCCAACTGGCGCGACTCGGTGCGCCGCGGCCAGGCGCTGGCCGACCACGGCATCGGCTTCGTCGACTGCGGCACCAGCGGCGGCGTGTGGGGCCGCGAGAACGGCTACTCGCTGATGGTCGGCGGCGACGACGCCCACGTTGCCCTGGTCGAACCGCTGTTCCTGGCCCTCAAGCCCACCGAGGGCGGCTACGCCCACGTCGGGGCGCTGGGCACCGGGCACTTCACCAAGATGGTCCACAACGGCATCGAGTACGGGCTGATGCAGTCCTACGCCGAGGGCTACGAGCTGCTGGCCCGGTCGGGGCTCGGCATCGACGTCACCGCGGCGCTGGAGGCCTGGCAGCACGGCTCGGTCGTGCGGTCGTGGCTGCTCGACCTGCTGGTGCGGGCGCTGCAGGAGAGCCCCGGGCTGGAGGGCATCGCCGGTGTCGCCAAGGACTCGGGCGAGGGCCGCTGGACGGTGCTCGAGGCCATCGACCGGGGTGTCGCCACGCCGGCGATCAGCGCCGCGCTCCAGGCCCGGTTCGTGTCGCAGGTCGACGACTCGGTGGCGATGAAAGCGGTCGCCGCCCTGCGCAACCAGTTCGGCGGCCACGGGGTCGTCACGGAGCCCGGAGGACAGCCATGAGCGGCAACGGGGCCCCTCGCAGCGACGCCCTCGTCCTGTTCGGGGCGACGGGCGACCTGGCCCACAAGAAGATCTTCCCCGCGGTGTACGCCATGGAGGTTTCGGGGACGTGCGCCGGCCTCCCGATCGTCGGCGTCGCCTCGTCGGACTGGAGCGACGACGACCTGCGCGACCACGCCCGCAGCGCCGTCACCGACAAGGGCGACATCGACGAAGTCGTGTGGAAGGGCCTCGCCGCCCGCATGACCTACGTGAGCGGCGACTACCGCGAGGCCGCCACGTTCGAGCACCTGGCCGAGCGGCTGGCGGGCGTGAAGCGGCCGCTGTTCTACCTGGCCATCCCGCCGTCGATGTTCGACGACGTCGTGCAGGGCCTGGCCCGGGTCGGGCTCAACGGCGAGGGCAGCCGGGTCGTGGTGGAGAAGCCGTTCGGCCGCGACCTCGACTCGGCCCGCGAGCTGAACGAGGTGCTCCACAAGGTCTTCCCCGAGGAGGCCATCTTCCGCATCGACCACTTCCTCGGCAAGGAGCCCGTCGAGAACCTGCTGGTCTTCCGGTTCGCCAACTCGATGCTGGAGCCGATCTGGAACCGCAACCACGTGTCGCACGTGCAGATCACGATGGCCGAGAACTTCGGCGTCGACGGCCGGGGGCGGTTCTACGAGTCGGTGGGCGCGCTGCGTGACGTCTTCCAGAACCACCTGCTGCAGGTGGTCGCCCTGCTGGCGATGGAGCCTCCGGTGTCGGGCGACGAGACCGCCCTGCGCGACGAGAAGGTGCGGCTGTGGCGCCAGGTCCGGGCCGTCGCCCGCAACCACGTGGTGCGGGGCCAGTACCGGGGTTACGTCGACGAACCGGGGGTCGACGCCGGCAGCGACACCGAGACGTACGTCGCCCTGCGGCTCGGCATCGAGTCGTGGCGCTGGGCGGGGGTGCCGTGGTTGATCCGGGCGGGCAAGCACATGCCGGTCACCGCGCTGGAGGCCACGGTCACGTTCAACGCCCCGCCCCGGATGTTGTTCGGCGGGGCCAAGGCGTCGCGCCCGACGCCGAACCGGCTGCGGTTCCGCCTCGGCCACGACGACGGCGTCACCCTGCAGCTCCAGGCCAAGGCCCCGGGGGACGAGCTGGTCACCCGGCCGGTCGACCTCGAGGTCGACCACGAGTCGATCTTCCCGCACCGCCAGGAGGCCTACCAGCGCCTGCTGGAGGACGCCCTGGACGGCGACCACCGGCGCTTCGGCCGGGCCGACGGCGTGGAGGAGCAGTGGCGCATCGTCCAGCACCTCCTCGACAACCCACCCGAGGTCGAGCTGTACCACAAGGGCACGTGGGGCCCCTCCCACGCCGAGTCTCTGGCGGCCTCAGTAGGCGGCTGGATCGAGCCCCTGTAAGCCTTCGCAGGCGGCTGGGCTGCGCCGACGAGGTGTTGGATCGGCCGGAGGCGGCGGCTTGCCGCCCTGCCGCAGGCACAGGAATGGGGCCTTGTCCGGGGCTGCCTAGCGCGGCAGCGCTAGGCAGGCCAGGATAAGCCCCTGTGATCGCAGCCATTCCCTACACGACATTTCCGGAGATCGAGCTCGGGCCGCTCACGCTGCGGGTCTTCGGTCTGATGGTCGCCGCGGGCGTCCTGATCGGCGCCCGCCTGGGCGGCGGCTACGGCGAGCGCTTCGGCGTCCTGCGGGAGGACAGCTACCGCACCGGCACCCTCATGGTGCTCGCCGGCATCATCGGCGCCCGCCTGACCTGGGTCGCCACCCACACCGACCAGATCGACAAGCCGATCGACGTCATCGCGATCTGGGAGGGCGGCATCCAGTTCTCCGGCGGGTTCATCGCGGCGCTGATCGTCGGCTACCCGATGTTCCGCAAGTGGACCCGGGTGCAGCGCTGGAACGTCCTCAACGGGTACGCCTGGGGACTGACGATCGGCATGGCCCTGGGTCGGGTCGGCTGCTACGCCGTGGGCGAGCACTTCGGCGGCCAGAGCGACTTCTTCCTGGCCAGCCGCTACGACGGCGGGTCGGTGCGGGAGCCCGAGCTGGGCGACACCCTGCTCACCAAGGGCATGACCTTCCACAACACGGCGCTCTACGAGCTGATCACGCTGGGACTTCTGTTCCTGGTGATGACGGCGATGATCGGCTGGGCCCGGCGGAAGGACACCTACCCGAAGCCGGCGACGCTGGTGGCGCTGTTCATGGTGTGGGCCGGCGGTGTGCGCTTCCTGCTCGACACCCTGCGGGTGAACGACGAGCGGGCGCTGGGCATGACCGGGGCGCAGTGGATGAGCCTGGTGATGGTGCCGTACGGGATCTACCTGTGGGTCAAGGTGCGGCCGGCCGTGTCGAAGCTGGTCGGGGCCGACGGCCTCCCGCTCGAGGCGCCCGCCACCGACGAGGGCAGCCTCCTCGCCGCCACCGAGGACTCCGACGCCGAGACCGACGACACCCCGGTCCCCGACGAGGTCGCCCCCCCAGAGGAGCCCTCCGCCGCCGCCGATGAAGCCGAGGCCGACGCCGACGCCGACGAGGAGACCGAGTCCGAGCCGGAGCCGGTCGCCGACGCCGACACCGAAGAGGCCGACACCGAAGAGGCCGAACCCGAGCCGGTCGCCGAGTCGGACGAGGTCGAGGCCGTCGAGGACGCCGAACCGGAGCCGGTCGCCGAGTCGGACGAGGTCGTGGAGGCCGAAGCCGAGGAGATCGAGCCCGACGACGCCGAGGAGTCGGAAGCCGCGGAGGCCGACGTCCCCTCGAACGGTGCGGCGGAGGACGACGACGAGTCCGAGCCGGCGGAGGCCGAGAAGGCCTGAACTAGGCCGGTTCGGGGACGAGGCGGGCGATGCGGGCCACCGAGCGGTACGCCGCCTCGGCCGGCCCCAGCTCGTCCTCCCGCAGCAGGTTCGCCATGATGCGCAGCACCCACTCCATGAGCGTCTGCGACCGCATGCCCACCCGGGTGAGCTCCTTCATCAGCGTCGGCTGGCCGATGACCTTGGCGAACGCCCGGGCCACCTTGAAGTACAGGCCGTACTCGTCGTCGAGCAGCGACGGGTAGCGCTGCAGCGGCATGGCCGTGCCCGTCGTCAGCGACTCGTCCAGCAGCCCCGCCGCCATCCGGGCGGTCTCGTAGGCGTAGTCGATGCCCTCGCCGTTGAACGGGTTGATCGACCCGGCGGCGTCGCCGATCACCACCCAGTTCGGCCCCACCTTCGGGTTCATCGACCCCGCCATCGGCAGCCGGCCGCCCGTCGCGGGCGCCAGCATCGCCTCGGGGTCGATGCCCCAGTGCTCCGGGGCCGTCGCCGCCCACTCCCGCATCAGGTGCGACGTGTTGACGTCCTTGTAGCCCTTGAACGTCGACAGCAGGCCGATCCCGACGTTGATGGTGCCGTCGCCCAGCGGGAAGATCCAGCCGTAGCCGGGGAGGCTGCGCCCGTCGCGGTCGTGCACGTCGAGCGCCGACTCGATCCACGGGTCCTTCGACAGCGTGCTCTCGAAGTAGCCCCGGATGGCGATGCCCTGCGGGTAGCTCTTGTTGCGGGCCGTCCCCAGCTCCCGCCCGAACCGCGACAGCGACCCGTCGGCGACCACCACGTAGCGGGCGTGGATCTCCTCGGTGGTCCCGGACTCCTTCGACTTCACGACGGCGCCGGCGACCAGCCCGTCCCGCAGCACCGGCCGGACCGCCTCGGTCCCCGTGCGCAGCGTCGCCCCGGCCGCGGCGGCGTGGTCGGCGACCATCCCGTCGAGGTCGCGGCGCCGCACGACGTAGCCGTACGACGGGAACTCCGGGTGGTCGGGCCAGGGCAGCTCGAGCGTGATGCCGTGGGCCAGCGCCCGCAGCCCGTCGTGGCGGTGGTGGGCCGCAGCGATGGCCGGCTCCAGGCCCATGTCGGCCAGCTGGCGCACCGCCCGCGGGGTGAGGCCGTCGCCGCAGGTCTTGTCGCGGGGGAAGGTCTTGCGCTCGATCACGCAGACGTCGTGGCCGGCCGTCGCCAGCCAGTAGGCGGCCGCGGCGCCGGCCGGCCCGCCCCCCACCACCAGCACGTCGTAGCGGTGGTCGGTCACGGGCTCGGCTTCGTCGTCATGCGATCCACCTGTCCACTCTGGCGGCTACCGGGCCGTCTCCGACGCCGGTCGCCCGATCGGCGAGACCGGGGGTCAGCCCTCGAGGTCGGCCTCGGTGAGCCCGGCCGCCGCGGAGAGCTCGCCCACGCCGGCATCGGCGAAGGTCATCTCGCCGTTGGCGATGGCCAGGAGGACGTCGTCCTCGCCCTCGGGCGCCTCGTCGTCGGAGAGCTCCCGGCGCTCGTAGAGCACCACCTGGGCGATCTCCTGGTCGGTGAGGCTGCCGCCGTAGCCGGGCATGATGCCGCTGTTGGCTTCCTTGCTGATGTTCTCGGCGCCGTAGGTGTCGCCGGGCCACTCCTTGGCGCCGAGCTTCACCCACATGAGCTGGTCCCGGAAGTCGGGCCAGGTCGCCTCGACGCGCCCGTCGGAGATCTGGGGCGCACCCGCCCCGCCGCCGGTGCCGCCGTGGCAGGCACCGCAGGGGGCGAACAGCGCGGCGCCGAGCTCGATCGGGTCGTTCTCGACGGGCGCCGGCTCCAGCGTGCGGACGTAGACGTAGCTCCAGATCGGCAGCGCGGCCAGCACCGGCATCGCCCACAGCGGGATGCGGCGACGGCGCTGGGCGGCCTGCACGTAGGCGGGGACCGGCTTCGGCGGCTCGGGCGTCGGCTCCGCCGGGACGGCGGGCGTCGTCGGTGGTGCACCACCAGCGCCACCGGTCGTCGCCGGGACAGCGGCCGACTCGGCGGGAGCCGGAGTGGATGCGGCTTCACCACCTGACCCGGAAGCGGGCGCGTCACCACCCAGTCCCAGGGCGGCGCGCCGCTCACGCGAACGCTGCAGGAGATGCTCGGGGATTTCTGTCAACGAAGCCTCCGCGGACGTACCTCGGCCGGTCACTCTACGCATGGGCGCCAGGGCGGTACCAAGACCACACGGTGTCGCGAGGAAGGTATGAGCCGAATGTGAACCCCCGCGAGCGGCCGTGCTAAACCAGCCAAAACCTTCGCTGGCAGACCGGATCAGCGAACAGCAATGTGAGCGATTTCACGAGGAGTCGCACGACGTGGTCGCCTTCATCACATCCCTAGTGCTCGGCTTGCTGGCTGTCGGCGTGGTGTTCGTCGTGGGCAAGCGCCGGCCGATGGGCACCCCGCTGTCGTGGGGCGAGGCGATGTTCGCGGCCACCTACGCCTTCCTGGTCTTCTTCTGGTGGTACGGGGTCATCCCCAACCAGTGGCTGCAGTGGGCGACCAACGAGCTCAACTGGGGCACCGACAAGTTCCTGGCGCAGTCGGGCCAGCCGCTGTTCGGCCAGGAGTGGCTGAGCTGGTGGCCCCTCGACGTCAACTACGCGGCTCTGAAGGACACCATCGTGATGGGTGTCTACGGCCTGGGCATCGCCCTCCACCTCGGCGTCTGGGCCTTCTGGCAGGACCGCTCCAAGGAGCGGGCGGCAGTGGTGCCGGCCTCGCGCTACGGCCGGCCCTTGGTTCGGAAGGGCTGAGCGGGGCAGGTCACGACCATGGCCAAGAACGACGCCAACCCCCCGATGCCGGAGTTCCGGGAGGACTACGTCCTCCAGGAGGTCGACGCGGCCTGGCTCTCCAAGGCGGTCAAGCCGAAGCAGTTCATCCACATCGACCAGTCCGAGTGCATCATGTGCGAGGGCTGCGTCGACATCTGTCCGTGGAAGTGCATCCACATGGTCAGCCCGACGGCCATCGACGAGGCCGTCGAGACCGAGCTTCCGGGCGAGGATCCTTCCGACCACGTCGTCTTCGTCATCGACGACGACGTCTGCACACGCTGCGCCCTGTGCGTCGACCGGTGCCCGACCGGGGTGATCATCCTCGGTAAGGTCGGCGACCCGGTGGCGACGGGCGATTCGCACCAGCGAACCAACACGCACGGCTACGGCTACGGGATGCGTCTGGGATGAGTGAGACGGAGTAATGGCCAAGACGATGGAATCGAAGCCGCCCCTCCGGGAGCGGGCCGAGAAGGCGATGCGCGACCTTCCCGGCAACATCCAGGGCTCACAGGTCTGGAACTCGATCTTCCGGCCGGGTTCGATCTTCCGCAAGGGCTACACGGACAGCCCTCGGAACCGTTCCTACGTGATCATGAACAGCGTGCTCTACCACCTGCACCCGGTGAAGGTGAAGCGGCACGCCGTGAAGGTGAGCTACACGCTCTGCCTGGGCGGGCTCAGCTTCTTCCTGTTCATCGTCCTCACGATCACCGGCATCTTCCTGATGTTCTTCTACCGGCCGACGGCGGCGCAGGCGTGGGACGACATCTACACGCTGCAGACGTCGGTCACCTTCGGCCTGCTGGTCAGGAACATGCACCGCTGGGCCGCGCACCTCATGGTGCTGTCGGTGTTCCTGCACATGGCCCGCGTCTTCTACCACGGCGCCTACAAGCCACCCCGCGAGTTCAACTGGGTGATCGGCGTCATCCTGCTGCTGCTGACGCTGCTGCTCAGCTTCACCGGCTACCTGCTGCCATGGGATCAGCTCGCCCTGTGGGCGGTCACCGTGGGCACCAACATGATGGGCTACTCGCCCGTGTTCGGTGACCAGGTGCGCTTCGTCCTGCTGGGCGGTGCCGAGATCGGCTCCGACACGCTGCTGCGCTGGTACGTGCTCCACGTGCTCCTGCTGCCCTTCGTGATCGTGATCTTCATGGCCATCCACTTCTGGCGTGTCCGCAAGGACGGCGGCATCTCCGGCCCGCTCTGATCCGGGAGCGACGAGGACAGACCCATGGCAGAGATTCCCGAACACCTCCGCAAGCGGGCCGAAGAGGCTCGCCGCAAGGCCGAGGCCAACAAGGCCCCCGACAGCGGTGGCGCCGCGCCCCCCGCGGGAGGCGGTGGTGACGCCGCGCCCAGCGAGGCCGAGAGCCGCATCCCCGCGTCGCTGCTCGAGCGGTCGAAGGCCGCCCGGGCCCGGGCCGAAGGCGGACCCGGCGCGAGCGCCGGCGGTCAGGCCACCGGCACCGCCACCGCCGTGGCGACCGCAGCCCCCGCAGCAGCCGGCACCGCGGCACCACCGCTCGCCGCCGGCCCCGGCGGCCACACCCAGCGCCTGCTGACGGTCGTCAAGTCGGGCTCGATCCAGGACATCAAGGCCACCCCGCAGGACAAGGTCCACGTGTGGCCCCACCTGCTGGCCGTCGAGTTCGTGGCCGCCCTGTCCTGCACGGCGTTCCTGCTGGTGTTCTCGATCTTCGTGAACGCCCCGCTGTTGCAGTTGGCCAACTTCAACCAGACGCCGAACCCGTCGAAGGCGCCCTGGTACTTCCTGGGCCTGCAGGAGCTGCTGACCATGTTCCACCCGATGGTCGCCGGTGTGACCATCCCGGGCCTGGGCCTGGTGGCGCTGATCTTCGCGCCCTATACCGACCGCAACCCGTCCCACAAGCCGGAAGACCGCAAGTTCGCGATCTCGCTGTTCACCCTCTTCCTGATGTTCTGGGCGGTGCTGGTGATGATCGGCTCGTTCTTCCGGGGTCCGGGCTTCAACTTCGTCTTCCCCTGGAACGACGGCATCTTCTTCGAGCTGTGAGCGAGAGATGAGCACAACCACCATCGTCCTGATCGCCGTCCCCGTGCTGGTGGTGCTGGCGGCGCTGCTGTTGTTCGCGTCGTCCCGCCGGCGTGACACCGACGCCGCGATCGGCCAGCTCAGCCCCGAGACCGCCAAGCGCGACCGTGGTCCTGTCACGCCGCTGGCCGACGACGACGCGCCGCCGGTCACCGGCCGCGAGATCGAGCGGGCCGCGGCGCTGGAGCGCAAGGGCGGCGGGCTCGCCGTCCCCGAGGAGACCCCGGCCGAGCTGGTGCCGTGGGTGCCGCCCGACGCCGAGATGATCGGCGTGACCCGCCGCCAGTTCTTCAACCGCTCCATCGTCGGGCTGTTCGGGGTGGGCCTCGCGGGCTTCGGTGCGGCGTCGCTCGCCTTCCTCTACACGGAGAGCAAGGGCGGCTTCGGCTCCCAGATCCGGGTCGGCAAGATCTCCGACATCGAGGCCAAGATCGTCGAGGGCCAAGGGTTCGCCTACTACCCCGAGGGCCGCATGTGGGTCACCCCGTACCCCGGGATCGCCCTCGAGAAGGCCCGGGCGGTGTACACCCCGCAGGAGCTCAACGGCATGGAGCACGGCGTCGTGGCGCTCTACCAGAAGTGTCCCCACCTGGGCTGCCGGGTGCCGAGCTGCGTCACGTCGCAGTGGTTCGAGTGCCCCTGCCACGGTTCGCAGTACAACCAGGTCGGTGAGAAGAAGGGTGGTCCCGCCCCCCGCGGGATGGACCGCTTCGCGATGACGGTCGACGGCGACACCCTGATCGTCGACACCGGCACGGTCATCAACGGCCCGCCGATCGGAACCAACACCACGGGCCAGGAGGCCCAAGGTCCTCACTGCGTGTCGGGCGGCCACTGATGTCGATCGCTATCGAGACCACCACCGTGCTCGCCGCCAGCACGGTGCAGGCAGTCGGCGCCGTCATCGCGGTGCTGACGACGATCGGCTTCGTCGCCTACGTGATCGCCAACCTGCGGGCGGGGCGCGACGAGGTCGGCTCCGAGATCGAGCTGGCGCCCAACCGCAAGCCCTACTACGACGACGAGCAGCTGGAGACCACCAAGCTCAACCGCACGCTCGCGTCGGGCGTGGTCCTGCTGGGCATCGTCGCCGTGGGCCTGCCGCTCTACTGGCTGGCCGAGCCCGGTCGCCAGGAGGGCGCCGAGGCCGACATGCTGCGCAAGTTCACGGACCGGGGCCTCGAGCAGTACGAGGAGGGGTCGCAGTGCGCCAACTGCCACGGCCCCGAGGGCACCGGCGGCCAGGCGCCCTACACGCTGTTCGACGCCAACGGCGGGTTCGTCGCCAACCTGCAGTGGCGGGCGCCGGCGCTCAACACGGTGCTGCTGCGGTTCAGCCGTGACGAGGTGTTCAACATCATCACCTACGGCCGGCCGGGCACGCCGATGGTCGGTTGGGGCGCGGAGGGCGGTGGCCCGCGGACCACCCAGGAGATCGAGAACGTCATCGACTACCTGGCGTCGGTCCAGCTGAGCTCCGAGGAATCGCAGGAGGCCGTCGCGGCCGAGCTGGTCGCCGACCTGGGCCTGCTCCAGGGCGACGACCTCGAGGACCCCGAGAAGGTGGCCGAGGCCGCCAAGAACATCGACTACGACTCGCTGGCCACCGGTGAGGCGCTGTTCAACCTGGGCCGTGAGACCGGGTTCGCCAGCGGGGCCTACGCGTGCGGCCGCTGCCACACGCGGGGCTGGTCGATGATCACCGAGGGCGACGGGGCTGTGGAGCCGGCGTCGGCCGGGGCGCTGCTCGGGCCCTACACCGACTACCACGACGGCTCGGGCGGTGGCATCGCACCCCCGCTGGACGACCTCCTCCCCCGCAAGTTCGCCTCCGTCGACGAGCTGGCCGAGTTCGTCTCCCTCGGCTCCATCGACGGCCTCGGCTTCGGCATCGGCGGCCAGGGCAGCGGACGGATGCCGGGCTTCGGCGACGACCCCAACACCGAAGCGGTCGCCGATGACGGCCAGTACACACGCGAGATGGTGTGCGCCGTCGCCCGCTACGCCGCCACCCTGCAGGGCAACCAGGAGCCGCTCCCCGAGGTGCCCACCACCGTGGCACCCCCGCCGACCACCACGACCACCGTCGCCGACGGTGAGGACGCCGAGGAGAGCGCCGCACCGACGCCCCCCTTCTGCTCCGACGAGGCGATAGAGGCTCTGAACCCATGATCGCTCTCACCCAGTTGATCGCCGGCATCGCCTGGGACCCGCAGATCCGCGGCGTCCTCATCGTCGTCGTCGGCGTCGCCGTGCTGATGGGCTCGGCGTACCTGCTGCTGGGCACCAACCTCGGCAACCGGCTCGGTTTCCTCATCGCTCTCACCGGCCTCTTCGGCTGGATGACGATCATGGGACTGTTCTGGTGGATCCAGCCCTCGGCCACCGGGCCGGCCGGCGTGGGGCCGGTCTGGGACGTCGTCGAGGTCAACTACGGCGACCTCACCCAGTCGAACCTGCCGAAGGCCCACGAGCTCGACGTGCCGGCGGCGCTCGACGCCGGCCTCCCGGCGCCCGACGCCCTCAACGTGGCCACCGCGGCCGAGCTCGAGGAGATCAAGGCCACCGTCGACGAGGTGTCCGACCCGTGGCGGCTCCTGGCCGAGTCCGACAAGGAGTTCGGCGAGGCCAAGTCGGTCGTCGACACCGAGCTGGCCAACGGCACCTACGTCGGCCTCAACGCCTCCGACGTGATCGACACGCCCGACGACTACGTCGCGACCTACACGTTCGACACCGGCGGCAAGGACAAGCGCTCCGGCGACGGCTGGTGGGACCGGGTGACGAACCGCGTCGACCAGACGCTGCAGATCACCCACCCGCCGCACTACCTGGTCCTCCAGGTGTGCCCCAGCACGCCCGAGACGCGGGCCGAGGCGGCCGAGCCCGGTCAGCCCCCGCCGTCGCCGACCTGCGACCCCAGCGCCGAGACGATCTCGGTGATCATGGAGCGCGACATCGGCAACCGGCGCCTCCCCGTGGCGCTGTTCACCTTCTTCTCCGGCACGATCTTCGGGCTGCTCTGCTACATGCTGCACGTCCGTGACCGGCGGCTCAGCCAACATCTCGCCGCGCCGGTGCCCTTGCCTGCCAAAGTGTGACCCATGGGCCAGTACCTCCCCGTCCTCGCGTTGATCGTGCTCGCCGTGCTGTTCGCGGCGTTGAGCCTGATCGCGTCGAAGCTGCTGGCGCCGCGCCGCAGCACCGCGGAGAAGCGGGCGCCCTACGAGTGCGGCATCGTGCCCGGACGGGAGACGCCGGAGCGCTTCCCGGTGCGCTTCTACCTGGTGGCGATGATCTTCATCGTGTTCGACATCGAGATCATCTTCCTGTACCCCTGGGCCGTGAACTACCGGAACCTCGGCGCCTTCGGGCTGGTCGAGGTGCTGATGTTCGCCGCTGCCGTGGTGGTCAGCCTGCTGTACCTGGTGAGCAAGGGCGCCCTCGAGTGGGGCCCCGTCAACCAGGCGCAGCGGCTCACGCGGGGTGGGCCGCCCGAGGGGATGGTCTCGGCCGACCGCACGGCGTCGAGCACGGTCCGTCGGGTCGGGCTCGAGGGCCGGTCCTTCGGCGACGACGCTCCCCACGCCCCCGGGAAGGAGGCCGCCTGATGGGATTCTCCTGGGACATGGACAAGGGCCTCGAAGGCCTCGACCACAACTTCATCACCGGCAAGCTGGAAGACCTGGTGAAGTGGTCGCGGGCCCGTTCGTCGTGGCCCGCTACCTTCGGCCTGGCCTGCTGCGCGCTGGAGATGATGGGTGCCGGTGGCGCCCACTACGACCTGGCCCGGTTCGGCATGGAGGTGTTCCGGGCGTCGCCCCGGCAGGCCGACATCATGATCGTCGCCGGCCGCGTCTCGCAGAAGATGGCGCCGGTGCTGCGCCAGATCCACGACCAGATGATGGAGCCCAAGTGGGTCATCTCGATGGGCGTGTGCGCCAGCACCGGTGGCATGTTCAACAACTACGCGCTGGTGCAGGGCGTCGACCAGATCGTCCCGGTCGACGTGTACGCCCCCGGCTGCCCGCCCGGCCCCGAGACGCTGATCCACTCCATCAACACGCTCCACGAGCTGATCCAGTCGGGTGAGCTGACCCGCCGCCGCGAGTCGACCGGCCGTGGCGCCGGGGTCCAACTCGAAGAGACGGCCCCGACGTGACCGAGCCCGTCCACGGCATGCCCGCGACCGAGAGTCGTGGGCAGACGGTGCTGCACCCGTCGCGCGACGAGCTGGTGAAGCTGGTGCTCGACCTGCGCGACGACGAGGGCTTCCGGGTGTGCGTCGACCTGACCGCGGTCGACTACCTCGCCTACTCGGCCCCTCGGGAGCTGCCCGACGGCATCGCCGCGGAGCGCTTCGAGATCGTGGTCGGGCTGCTGTCGCACACCAAGAAGGAGCGCCTGCGCCTGCGGGTGCAGGTCCCGGCCGACGACCCGACGTGCCCGTCGCTGTTCGACGTGCACCCCGGCGTCGAGGCGCTGGAGCGCGAGGTGTTCGACATGTTCGGCATCCGCTTCGACGGCCACCCCGACCTCAGCCGCATCCTCATGCCCGAGGACTGGGAGGGTTACCCGCTGCGCAAGGACTACCCGGTCGGGGCCATCCCGGTGCAGTTCAAGGGGATCACCGATGCCCGCTGACTCCGTCACCGCCGAGGAGCGCTTCCGCACCGCCGAAGGCTCCCAGGAGATCACGTCGCGCAAGGGTGCCGGCGCCGCCGAGCTGCTGCGGGAGCTCGGCTCGGTGCTGCGCCTGTCGGAGACCGAGGCCCAGAAGCTCGCCGACGAGGCCCCGGCCGAAGACCAGACCATGATCATCAACATGGGGCCGCAGCACCCGTCCACCCACGGTGTGCTGCGCCTCATGCTGGAGCTCGACGGCGAGACCGTGCTGCGCTGCAAGCCGATCATCGGCTACCTGCACACCGGCATGGAGAAGACGGGCGAGACGCTGACGTACCTGCAGGGCGGCACCAACGTCACCCGCATGGACTACGCCTCGCCGCTGCACAACGAGCTGGCGTTCTCGCTGGCCACCGAGACGCTGCTCGGCATCCAGGACGACGTCCCGGAGCGCGCCCAGTGGATCCGGATGCTGCTGGTCGAGCTGAACCGCATCTCGTCGCACCTGCTGTTCCTGGCCACCAACGGCATGGACATCGGCGCGGTCGGGATGATGATCTACGGCTGGCGCGACCGCGAGGAGACCCTGCGGCTGCTGGAGACGATCACCGGCCTGCGGATGAACCACAACTTCATCCGCCCCGGTGGCGTGGCCGCCGACCTTCCCGACGGCTGGCGCGACGAGGTGCTGCGGGTGATCGACGCCAGCCCGCCGCGGCTCGAGGAGTACGACCTCCTGATGACCGGCCAGCCCATCTGGCGGGAGCGCCTGCAGGGCGTGGGCGTGCTCACCCAGGAGGAGGCCCAGGCGCTGGGCACCACCGGGCCGATCCTGCGGTCGACCGGCGTCGAGTGGGACCTGCGGCGCGACATGCCGTACCTCTTCTACGACCAGCTCGACTTCGCGGTGGTGGTCGGCAGCTACGGCGACTGCTTCGACCGCTACGCCATCCGGCTCAACGAGGTCCGCGAGTCGATCAAGCTGGTGCACCAGATCCTCGACCGGATGCCGCCCGGCGACTACCGCATCCAGGACCGCAAGGTCACGCCGCCGCCCCGCGCCCGCATCGACGAGTCGATGGAGGCGCTGATCCACCACTTCAAGATCTTCACCGAGGGCTTCAAGGTGCCGCCCGGCGAGACCTACCGCGCCATCGAGAGCCCCCGCGGCGAGCTGGGCTGCTACATGGTGAGCGACGGCGGCGGGCGGCCCTACCGGATGCACATCCGCGGCCCGTCGTTCGTGAACCTGCAGACTCTTCCCCACATGCTGCGGGGCGGCCTGATCGCCGACGCCGTGGCGGTCATCTCCTCGGCAGACCCGATCATGGGCGAGGTGGACAGGTAGGACATGGCGCGCTTCTCACCCGAGAACACCACGCTGGCGCACGAGATCATCGACCGGTACCCGGTCGCGCGGTCGGCGATGATCCCGCTGCTGCACCTGGCCCAGGAGCAGGACGGCTACGTGAGCGACGAGGCGATGACCCACATCGCCGAGCTCGTCGAGGCGACCCCGGCCGAGGTGCTGGGCACCTGCTCGTTCTACGAGATGTTCAAGCGCGAGCCCGTGGGCGAGTACCTCGTCAACGTGTGCACCAACATCTCCTGCCTGCTCACGGGCGGCGAGGAGCTGCTGGAGCAGCTCGAGGACAAGCTGGGCGTCAAGGCCGGCAGCACCACGCCCGACGGGAAGTTCACCCTGGAGGACGTCGAGTGCATCGCCGCGTGCACCGAGGCGCCCTGCCTGCAGGTCAACTACCGCTACTTCCACAAGGTGAGCCACGACCAGGTCGAGGAGCTGCTCGACGACCTGTCGCTCGGCCGCCTGGCCCACGAGGTGCCCAAGCACGGCACCCTGTCGCGGGTGCGCCAGCAGGTGGCTCCCGAGCGCCGGGCCCGGGTCGCCCGCCCGACCGTGAACGTCGAGCCGGTGTGGCTGGCCCGCAACAACACGGGCACCACGACATGACCGAGGCGACCCCTCGCGAGATCCCGAGGATCGTCACGTCCCGCTGGGACGTCGACGACGGCTTCACGCTGGAGCGCTACGAGGCGACCGGCGGCTACGCGGCGCTGCGGAAGGCGCTCGACACCATGACCCCCGCCCAGGTGGGCGAGGAGGTCAAGGCCGCCAGCCTGCTGGGCCGCGGCGGCGCCGGCTTCCCCGCCGGCGTGAAGTGGGGCTTCTGCCCGCCGGGCGTGTTCCCGCGCTACCTGGTGGTCAACGGCGACGAGTCGGAGCCGGGCACCTACAAGGACCGGCTGCTGATGGAGCGCGACCCCCACCAGCTGATCGAGGGCGTGCTGCTGGCGGCCTACGCCATCGGCTGCGGCCAGGCGTTCCTGTACGTGCGGGGCGAGATGGCCCTGGCCCAGGAGCGCATCGCCGGGGCGCTCAACGACGCCTACGCCGCCGGCTACGTGGGCCGCAGCATCATGGGCAGCGAGTTCTCGATCGACGTGGTGCTGCACTGGGGTGCGGGCGCCTACATCGTCGGCGAGGAGACGGCGCTCATCGAGTCGCTGGAGGGCAACCGCGGGATGCCCCGCCTGAAGCCGCCCTTCTTCCCGGCCGCCAAGGGCCTGTACCTGCAGCCGACGGTGGTCAACAACGTCGAGACGCTGTCGAACCTGCCGTGGATCGTCGCCAACGGCGGCGGGGCGTTCGCCGAGCTTGGGGCCGAGAAGTCGACCGGCACCCGGCTGTTCGCGGTGTCGGGGCACGTCAACAGCCCGGGCGTTTTCGAGGTCGAGTTCGGGGTGACGACGTTCCGCGACCTGCTGTACGGCAAGGAGTACGGCGACGGCATCCGCGACGGCAACAAGCTGAAGGCGTTCATCCCTGGCGGGGCGTCGGCGCCGTGGTTCTTCGAGGAGCACCTCGACCTGCCGCTGGAGGCGGGGGCCGTGGGTGCGGCCGGGTCGATGCTGGGCTCCGGGGCGATCGTGGTGATGGACGAGACCACCGATGCGGTGAAGGCCGCCTGGCGGCTGGTCCGCTTCTTCGCCCGCGAGTCGTGCGGCAAGTGCACGCCGTGCCGCGAGGGCACCGCCTGGCTGGAGAAGCTGCTGCGCCGGATGCTCGACGGCCAGGGCCGCCCCGGCGACGTCGACAAGCTGATGGACGTCTGCGACAACATCTCCCCGCAGATCACGTGGCCCCCGAAGCAGACCACGATCTGCCCGCTGGGCCCGTCCGTGGTGTCGCCGATCGCGTCGGCGGTGCTCCGCTTCAAGGACGAGTTCGCGGCCTACTGCGGCGGCGACGCCGAGGTCACGGTCGCCATCGGCGGCAAGGCCTACCTCTCGCAACCCACGCAACCCGAGCAACCCGAGCCCGCGGAGGCACCGGCGTGACCGACGTCGAGGCGCCCACGGACACCGTCACGGTGACCGTGGACGGGAACGAGATCGTCGCCGAGAAGGGCGAGCTGGTCATCGCCGCCGCGGAGCGGAACGGGGTCTACATCCCGCGGTTCTGCTACCACCCGCGCATGAGCTCGGTGGGCATGTGCCGCATGTGCCTGGTCGAGATCGACACCGGTCGGGGCCCGGCGCTGCAGCCGTCGTGCATGATCGAGTGCACCGACGGGATGACCGTGCTCACCGAGTCGCCCGCGGCCCAGAAGGCGCAGGAGGGTGTCCTCGAGTTCCTCCTGATCAACCACCCGCTCGACTGCCCGGTGTGCGACAAGGGCGGCGAGTGCCCGCTGCAGGACCAGACGATGTCCTACGGCCCGGGCGAGAGCCGGTTCGTCGAGGAGAAGCGCCACTACGAGAAGCCGATCCCGGTGAGCGACGTGGTGCTGCTCGACCGGGAGCGCTGCATCCTCTGCGACCGCTGCACCCGCTTCGCCAAGGAGGTGGCCGGCGACCCGCTGATCCACTTCCTCGACCGGGCCGACCAGACGCAGGTCAACACGTTCCCCGACCAGCCGTTCGCCAGCTACTTCAGCGGCAACACCGTGCAGATCTGCCCGGTGGGGGCGCTGACCGCCACGCCGTTCCGCTTCAAGGCCCGCCCGTGGGACCTGGAGGAGGCCGAGACCACCTGCACCGGCTGCTCGGTCGGCTGCCGCATGGTGGTGCAGTCGAGCCGCAACCAGGTGCTGCGCTACCAGGGCGTCGACCTGGAGCCGGTCAACTGGGGCTGGCTGTGCGACAAGGGTCGCTTCGGGTTCGAGGCCGTCGACAGCGACGAGCGCCTGGGCAGCCCGCTGCTGCGCGACGAGGGCCTGCTCCTGGAGCCGGCCAGCTGGTCGGCGGCACTGGAGCGGGCCACCACCGCACTGCAGCAGGGCATCGACCGCAGCGGCCCCGAGGGCGTCGCCGTGCTCGGCGGCTCCCGGCTCACCAACGAGGACGCCTACGCCTGGGTGAAGCTGGCGAAGGGCGTGATCGGCACCGACAACGTCGACTGCCAGCTCGACGACGGCCTGCCCGCCGAGCTGGTGGTGGGGCTGCCCCGGGCCACGATCGACGAGGTGTGCGCCCCCGGCGGGGTGGTGCTGCTGATCGGCCCCGATCCCAAGGAGGAGCTGCCGGTCCTGTACCTGCGGCTGCGCCACGCCATCCTCGAGAGCGGCGTCGACCTGGTGGAGCTGTCGTCGGTCGAGACCGCGACGAGCCACCTGGCCACGCACTCGCTGCGTTACCGCCCCGGCGAGGTCCACGCCCTGGTCGAGGCCTTCCTGGCCGCCGGGTCGAGCGAAGAGACCGAGCTGCCCACCGAAGTCGCCGGCATCCGGGCCGACCTGATCGAGGACGTCGCCCGCCTGCTGGGCGAGCGCCCGTTGAGCGTGATCGTCGGGCGGGGCAACCTCACCGAGGCCGCCGAGTCGATCGCCGCCGCGGCCAAGGCCATCCACGACGCCCGCCCCGAGGTGAAGTTCCTCTCGGCGCTGCGCCGCGCCAACGTCCACGGGGCCATCGACATGGGCATGGCGCCGGGCCTCCTGGCGGGGCGCACCACGCTGGCCGCCGGGGCCGAGGCGGTCGCCGGGCTGTGGCCCCGGATGCCGTCCGACCGGGGCCTCGACGCCGCCGGCATCCTGACCGCCGCAGCCGCCGGCAAGATCGACACGCTGATCCTGCTGGGCGCCGACCCGCTGAGCGACTTCCCCGACCGCGACCTGGCCGAGCGTGGCCTGGCCGGGGCTCGCACGGTGATCGCCAGCGACCTGTTCCTCACCGAGTCGGTGCGGCAGGCCGACGTGGTGCTGCCCGCGGCCGGCTTCGCCGAGGTGCGGGGCACCACCACCAACCTGGAGGGCCGCATCACCACGGTCGCCCAGAAGGTGACGGCCCCGGGCACCGCCCAGACCGACTGGGTGATCGCCGCCGACATCTCCCGGCGCCTGGGCTACGACCTGGGCATCGAGTCGCCCGAGCAGGTGTGGGACGAGCTGCGCCAGGTGGCGCCCCTCTTCGCCGGCATCGGCGACGTGCTGGCCGAGGCCGGCGACGCCGACGGCGTGGTGGTCGAGTGGCCCAGCCGCAAGCTCGCCACGGCGACCGCAGCGTCGAACGGCGACGGCAACGGCAACGGTTCCACCGACCCGGCCGCCGCGGCCGACGACACCGCCGCCGAGGCCGAAGTCGCGGTCGAGGCCGAGGCCGACGAGCCCACCCCCGTCATCGAGGACGCCGTCGCCCCGCCGGCCAGCGATCCCGGCCACCTGGTCGCCGGTGCCGCCCCGCTGCCGTTGCCGGAGTGGACCGTGGTGGAGCCCCCGCCCGTCGACGCCTACGGGATGCGGCTGGTGGCCACCCGCAAGCTCTACGACCGGGGCACCCTGCTGCGCCACAGCGAGTCGCTGGTGGGGCTGTCCGAGGGCGCCGTCGTGCGCCTCAACCCCCACGACTTCGAGCGGCTCGGCATCGCCCCCGGCGACGAAGCCCGGGTCTCGTCGGCCCGCACCCACGTGCTGGTGCCGGTGCGGCCCAGCGATGCCGTTCCCCGGGGTGTGGCGATGCTGCACGTCAACCAGAGCGGGGGCCGGGTCAACGCCCTCATCGACGCCAAGATGGTGGTCACCGACGTCCGGGTGGAGCGGCCCTGATGCACCTGTTCGCTCTCGATCCGCTGCTCGTCGGCGACTTCGGCTGGGCCGAGGTCGGCATCGTCGTCCTCAAGGCCGTGTTCGTCTTCGCCCTGCTGCTGGTCGCGGTGATGCTCATGATCTGGTTCGAGCGCAAGCTCATCGCCGACATGCAGCACCGCCTCGGCCCCAACCGGGCCGGCCCCTTCGGGCTGCTCCAGACGCTGGCCGACGGCACCAAGCTGTTCTTCAAGGAGGACCTGATCCCCGACCGGGCCGACCGGAAGGTGTTCGTCCTGGCGCCGTACCTGTCGCTGGTGCCGGCGTTCGTCACGTTCTCGGTCATCCCCATCGGCGGCGGCTTCAACGGCGAGAAGCAGGGCACGTTCGAGCTGTTCGGCAAAGAGACCTACATGCAGCTGGCCGACCCGCCGATCGGGGTGCTGCTGGTGCTGGCCATGTCGTCGATCGCGGTGTACGGCGTGATGCTGGCCGGCTGGTCGTCGGGCTCGAAGTACCCGCTGCTGGGTGCGGTGCGGGCGTCCGCGCAGATGGTCTCCTACGAGGCGGCGCTGGGCCTGTCGGTGGTGGCCGTCGTGCTGCTGGCCGGGTCGCTGTCGACCCACGACATCGTGCTGCACCAGTCCGGCGGCGGCTACGGCCTGTTCGGCGACTTCGGCCTGCCCCGGTGGAACATCATCGCCACCGGCATCGTGCCGTTCGTGATCTTCCTGATCGCCGGCACGGCCGAGGCCAACCGCCCGCCGTTCGACCTGGTGGAGGCCGAGCAGGAGCTGGTGGGCGGGTTCAACACCGAGTACGCCTCGATCCGCTTCGCCTTCTTCTACATGGCCGAGTTCATGAACACGGTCACGCTGTCGGCGATCATCGTCACCCTGTTCCTGGGTGGCCCCGCCGGCCCGACCATCGTCGGCCCCGCCTGGCTGTGGGGCGTCGTGTGGTTCTTCCTCAAGCTGATGGTGTTCCTCTTCACGTTCGTGTGGTTCCGGGCCACGCTGCCCCGCTTCCGCTACGACCAGCTCATGAACCTGGGCTGGAAGGTGCTGATCCCGCTGTCGCTGGGGTGGTTGCTGCTGCTGGCGGCGATCCGCATCGGCGACGACCGCGACTGGGAGCCGTGGATCGTGGTGGCTGCGTCGTTCGGTGTGCTGGTGCTGGGCTGGGTGGCGATCACGGCCGCCCTGCGGGTGGGCCAGGCCCGCCACGCCGAAGAGGAAGCGTTCGACGAGGGGGTCGTCGTCTGATGGGCTACCTCGACGGGTTCCGGGTCACGTTCAAGAAGCTGTTCGAGTTCCCGCGCCTCACCCGCAGCTACGTGAAGAACGAGGGTGGCAAGCGGGAGAAGCCCGAGCGCCTGCACGGGCGTCACGTGCTGAACCGCTACGAGGACGGGATGGAGAAGTGCATCGGCTGCGAGCTGTGCGCCGGTGTCTGCCCCGCCCGCTGCATCTACGTGCGGGGGGCCGACAACCCGCTCGACAACCCGGTGTCGCCGGGCGAGCGCTACGGCTTCATCTACGAGATCAACTACCTGCGCTGCATCCACTGCGACCTGTGCGTGGAGGCGTGCCCCACCGAGGCGATCACCGAGTCGAAGCTGTTCGAGTTCAGCTTCACCAACCGCAGCGACGCCATCTACACGAAGGCGGAGCTGGTGGTGGGCGACGACGGCCGCCCGAAGCAGCTCCCCTGGGAGGACTGGACCGACATCGACGCGGTCGAGGCCAACACCTCGGCGTGGATGCGGGCCACGGCTCCCAACGGCGCTGCCGAGTTCGAGGGGATCGTCGCCTGGGCCGGCGAGCTGGGCTACGGAGTGAAGCCGGCGGAGCAGGGCCAGTCGGTCGACGCCCCGGCCACACCTGCCGAGTCGGAGCCGGAGCCTGCTGAGGAGCCCGCGGACGACGAGCACGCGGGGGAGCATCACTGATGGTCGAGCTGTTCGTATTTGGCGTCGCCGGCACGGTCTGCCTGGGTGGGGCCATCGGGGTGGTCGCCAGCAAGAACCCGGTGCACGCGGCGCTGTCGCTGGTGGCGACGCTGTTCGGCATCGCCGTGCTGTTCATCGCCCAGGAGGCCCACTTCCTGGCCGCCGTGCAGGTGATCGTCTACGCCGGCGCCATCGTCGTCCTGTTCCTGTTCGTGATCATGTTCCTGGGCGTCGACCAGGCCGACGACCTGCGGGTCGAGCCGCTGGGCGGCCAGCGCATCGCCGCCGCGGTGCTCGGCATCGGCGTGGTCGGCCTGGTGATCGCCGCCCTGGCCAGCACCGACTTCGAGGCCACCGGCATCACCAGCGGGGTCGGCCCGCTGGCCGACGAGGGCACCTACGACATCAACGTCCTCAGCGACGCCCTGTTCACCCGCTACGTGTTCGCCTTCGAGCTGACCTCCGTGCTGCTGGTGATCGCGGTGGTCGGCGCCGTGGTGCTGGCCCGCCGCTCCCGTCGGGCCGACGAGATCGTCGACCCGGGCCAGGAGGAGCGCGCCGAGCAGATCGCCGAGCGCATCCACAGAGCAGAGGTCCGGGCGCACGTCTACGACGCGCCGTCCGAGGCCGAGCTCGAAGAACCCGGGCCCGGCTCCGAGTCCGAGGAAGTGAAGGCCTGATGCTCGCCGCGCTGGAGGTCACGCCGGCCTGGTACCTGGTGCTCGGGTCGCTGCTGTTCGGCATCGGTGCCGTCGGCCTGCTGGTCCGCCGGAACCCGCTGGTGATGTTCATGTGCATCGAGCTGATGCTCAACGCGGTCACGCTCACGTTCGTGACGTTCTCGCGGATGCTCAACGACATCGGCGGTCAGACCGTGGTGGTGTTCGTGCTGGTCGTGGCCGCCGCCGAGGTGGTGGTCGGCCTGGGGATCATCGTCGCCCTGCTGCGCAAGCGGCCGGAGGCGTCCGCCGACGACCTGGCGCTGCTCGAGGGATAAGGGACCGAGGGAACAGGAACCGTGGTCGATCTCGTCTGGCTCATCCCCGCCCTGCCGCTGGCCGGCTTCCTGGTGCTGCTCGTCGCGGGCCGGCGCCTGGGCGAGCCGCTCGCCGGCTGGTTCGCGACCGCGATGTGCTTCGCCTCGTTCGTGGCGACGGCGATCGTGTTCGTCGGCCTGCTCGACAAGCCCGCCGAGGAGCGCCACGTCGTCAAGACGCTGTTCGAGTGGCTGCCCTCCGGCGGCTTCAGCGTCGACCTCGGCTTCCTGGCCGACCCGCTGTCGATCACGATGGCGCTGTTCGTCACCGGCGTCGGCTCGCTGATCCACCTCTACTCGATCGGCTACATGCACGGCGACGGCGGCTTCCCCCGCTTCTTCGTCTACATGAACCTGTTCGTGTTCTCGATGCTCATGCTGGTGCTGGGCAGCAACCTGCTGGTCACCTTCCTGGGCTGGGAGGGCGTGGGCGCCTGCTCGTACTGGCTGATCTCGTTCTGGTTCACCGACGAGAAGAACGCCAGCGCCGGCAAGAAGGCCTTCGTCACCAACCGGATCGGCGACTGGGGCTTCATGGTCGCGATCTTCCTGGCCTTCGCCTCGATCGGCACGATCAACTACGCCGACCTCACCGCCGCCGCCGAGAATGGAAGCCTGGCCGCGGTCACCGCCACCGGCATCGGGCTGCTGCTGTTCGTGGGCGCGGTCGGCAAGTCGGCGCAGATCCCGCTGTTCATCTGGCTGCCCGACGCCATGGCCGGCCCCACCCCGGTGTCGGCCCTCATCCACGCGGCCACGATGGTCACCTCGGGCGTGTTCCTGATGACCCGGGTCAACCCGATCCTGGCCGCCGGCTACGACTGGGCGCCCGACGTCATCGCCTGGGTGGGCGGCATCACCGCCCTGCTCGCGGCGACGATCGCCGTCGCCCAGAACGACATCAAGAAGGTGCTCGCCTACTCGACGGTGAGCCAGCTCGGCTACATGTTCCTGGCCGTCGGCATCGGCGCCTACGTGCCGGCCATCTTCCACATGGTCACCCACGCCTTCTTCAAGGCGCTGCTGTTCCTCGGCTCGGGCTCGGTCATCCACGGCATGGGGGGCGAGCAGGACATGCGGCGGATGGGCGCCCTGCGCAAGGTGATGCCGATCACCGCCGCCACGTTCCTGGTCGGGTGGCTGGCCATCGCCGGCGTGCCGCCGTTCGCCGGCTTCTGGTCGAAGGACGACATCCTGCTCTACGCCTACGACCTCAGCCCCGCGCTGTGGGCGATCGGCCTGGTGACGGCCCTGCTCACCGCCTTCTACATGAGCCGCCAGGTGTTCCTCGTGTTCTTCGGCGAGAAGCGCTGGAACGACGAGATCGACGGCGAGGCGCCCTCCGAGGAGATCCACCCCCACGAGTCGCCGTGGCTGATGACCGTGCCGCTGGTGGTGCTGGCGGTGCTGGCGCTCCTCGGCGGCGGTCTGAACCTGCCGATCAACAGCGACACCAAGCTGCTGGAGAACTGGCTGCACCCGGTGATCGGCGAGAACGAGGCCCACATCGACGTCGGCACGGCGGCGAAGTACGGCCTGGCGGCCACGGCGGTGTCGCTCGCCGTCCTCGGCATCGCGATCGCCGGCGCCGTCTACCTGCGGCGCCGGGTCCGGGCGACGGAGCCCGCGATCCTGGCCCACGGCTGGTACTACGACGAGGCCGTCACCGCCTTCGTCGGCGGCCCCGGTGAGGCTGCGTTCGACGGCGTCGCCGCCTTCGACCGCAACGTCGTCGACGGCGCCGTCAACGGCGTCGCCGCGTCGGTCAAGGGCACCGGCCGCCTGCTGCGCCTGGCCCAGTCCGGCTACGTCCGCTCGTACGCCCTGGGCATCACGACCGGTGTCGTGATCGTCCTCGGCTACTTCGTCTCGAGGCTCTCGTTCTGATGTCGACCCTGGTCCTGGCGAGCGAGGCCGCGGGACATGCCGCGCCCGACTTCCCGATCCTCACCGCGCTCGTGGCGCTGCCGGCCGTCGGGGCGCTGGCCGTCGCGCTGGTCCCCAACCGGCGGGCCGAGCTGCACCGGCTGGTGGCGCTGCTGTTCTCCGTCGGCGCCGGGGCGCTGAGCCTCTACCTGCTGGCCGACTTCGACAAGGGCGACGCCGGCTACCAGTTCGAGATCAACCGCTCGTGGATCGCCGACTTCGGCATCTCCTGGCACGTCGGCATCGACGGCATCTCGCTGTTCCTGGTGGTGCTGACCGGCCTCCTCTTCCCGATCGCTCTGATCGGCACCTCCCCACAACGCGACCAGAAGGCGTACTACGCCTGGCTGCTGATCCTCGAGGCCGGCTGCCTCGGGGTGTTCATGGCCCTCGATCTCTTCCTGTTCTTCGTGTTCTTCGAGATCGTGCTGGTGCCGATGTACTTCCTCATCGGCGGCTGGGGCTACGGCAAGCGGGTGTACGCGGCGCTCAAGTTCTTCCTGTTCACGATGTTCGGCTCGGCGTTGATGCTGGTCGGCATCGTGAGCCTGGCGTTCCTGCACCGCGACGCGATGAACGACCGCAACGAGGCCGAGGCGCAGGAGCTGATCGCCCAGGCCAACAGCGGTGACATCGAGGCCGACTCGGCGCTGTCGGCCCGGATCGAGGAGCTCCAGTCGGGCGACGCCAAGCTCGACTTCGACCTGGTGACGATCGCCGAGTCGCGCACCGTCGTCGACAACGACGCCGGCGCCAACCCGTTCGACTGGACCGCGGCCCGCTGGATCTTCCTGGCCTTCGCCCTGGCGTTCGCGGTGAAGGTGCCGCTGTTCCCGTTGCACACGTGGCTGCCCGACGCCCACACCGAGGCGCCCACGGCCGGGTCGGTGATCCTGGCCGGGGTGCTGCTGAAGCTGGGCACTTACGGGTTGGTCCGCTTCGGGTTGTACCTGTTCCCCGACGCGGCCACGTTCTTCGCCCCGACCCTGGTGACGTTGGGCGTGATCGGCATCGTCTACGGCGCCGTGGTGGCGACGATGCAGAAGGACCTCAAACGCCTGGTGGCCTACTCGTCGGTGGCCCACCTCGGGTTCATCGTGCTGGGCACCTTCGCCATCACCACCCAGGGCCTGCAGGGCGGCATCCTCCAGAACGTCAACCACGGCCTGTCCACCGGAGCGTTGTTCCTCCTGGTCGGGATGATCTCCGACCGGCGCCACACCCGCGAGATCTCGGCGCTGAAGGGCATCCAGAAGGTGGCGCCGATCTTCGCGGCGGTGTTCACGCTGGTGATGATGTCGTCGATCGGGCTGCCGGGCCTCAACGGGTTCGTCGGCGAGTTCCTGGTGCTGGTGGGGTCGTTCCTGACCCGGCGCTGGTGGGCGATCGTCGCTGCCACCGGCGTGATCCTCGCCGCCGTGTACCTGCTGTGGGCCTACCAGCGGGTGTTCCACGGCGAGCCCGACGAGGAGAACAAGGGCTTCGCCGAGCTGAGCTGGCGTGAGGGCATGGTGCTGGCGCCGCTGCTCGGGCTGATCGTGTTCCTGGGCGTCTACCCCAAGCCGGTCCTCGAACGGATGGAGCCCGCGGTCGACCGCCTGATCAACCACGTCGAGGACAACAGCGACTACGAGCAACCGCCGATCGCCGCCGACGGTCCCGTCGAGCTCGAAGAGGCCGAGGCCGAGGAAGGATCTGCGCCGTGATCGCCCTGCTCGCCATCCTCAACCAGCCGATACCCGTCGACCCCACCCCGATCGACACGCCGCACGTCGACTGGTGGGCACTGGGGCCGATGCTCGCCCTGGTCGGCGGGGCGCTGCTGCTGATGCTGCTGACGTCGTTCGTGCGGTCGCGGCTGTTCCCCGGCGCGTACGCCCTGATCACGTCGGCCTCGGCGATCACCGCCATCGGCCTGGCGATCTACCTGTGGAACCGGGTGCAGGACAGCGACCGGGGCCCCTACTCCACCCTCGACGGCGCCCTCGGCGTCGACGGCTTCTCGGTGTTCGCCACGATCGTGCTGGCGTCGGGCGTCGTGCTGTCGGCCCTGCTGATCGACGGCTACCTGCGCCGTGAGGGCCTCGACGGCGTGGAGGCCTACGTCCTGCTGCTGCTGTCGGCCTCGGGCGGCGTGGTGATGTCCCAGGCCAACGACCTCATCGTCCTGTTCCTCGGCCTGGAGATCCTGTCGATCGCCGTCTACGTGCTGGCGGCGCTGCACCTCCGCCGGGTCACGTCGCAGGAGGCGGGCCTCAAGTACTTCATCCTCGGCGGGTTCGCCTCGGCGTTCCTGCTCTACGGCATCGCCCTGATCTACGGCGGCACCGGCACCACCAACCTCACCACGATCATGGGCCTGTTCAGCACCAGCGTGCTGGAGAACGACGGCCTCGTCTTCGCCGGCCTGGCGCTGCTGCTGGTGGGCCTCGGCTTCAAGGTGTCGGCCGTCCCGTTCCACTTCTGGACGCCTGACGTCTACCAGGGCGCGCCCACCCCGATGGTGGCGTGGATGGCGTCCGGCGTGAAGGTCGCCGGCTTCGCCGGGCTGATCCGGGTGTTCGTGGTGGGCTTCCAGACCTACTCGGTCGACTGGCAGCCGCTGCTGTTCGGCCTGGCCGTGGCGACGCTGCTGGTGGGCTCGGTGCTGGCGGTCGTGCAGACGAACGTCAAGCGGATGCTGGCCTACAGCTCGATCTCCCACGCCGGCTACGTGCTGGTCGGTGTGCAGGCCGCCAGCGACGACGGCGTCCAGGCGGCGCTGTTCTACCTGGCCGCCTACACGTTCATGGTCGCCGGCACGTTCGGGGTGGTGACACTGGTCGGCCGCCGGGGCGATGCCCGCCACGCGCTGGAGGACTACCGGGGCCTCGGCCGGGAGCGCCCGCTGCTGGCGCTGGCGTTGACCCTGTTCCTGTTCGCCCAGGCCGGGGTGCCGCTGACGTCCGGGTTCTTCGCCAAGTTCTACGTGATCACGGCGGCGGTCGACGCCGGGTCGACCTGGCTGGCGGTCGTCGCCATGGTCGCCGCCGTGATCGCGGCGTTCCTCTACCTGCGCATCATCGTCGCCATGTACATGGGCGACGAGGAGGCGGCGCCCGAAGGTGGCCGTGTGGCCGTCTCTGTGGGCGCGGGCGTGGCGTTGACGCTGTGCCTCGTCGTCACCATCGGCGTCGGTGTGTGGCCCGGCGCCATCAGCGGCTGGGCCCAGGACGCCGTCCCGGTCCTCGTCGCTTCGGGCTAGCCGACGACGGACTCCGCGGGGACGATGCCGGCCTCGAGGCTGGCGGCGACCTCGTCACGGTGGGCGTGCGCGGCGCGCCATCCGACCACCTTCCAGGTGTGCGACGTGCCGTTGTCGGCCCGGGCCTCGACCGTCCACGGCCGCCGGAACACCACCCGCCCCACGACGCTCCCCGCCGTGAGGAGCAGCACGAGCACGACGTCGAGCAGGGCGACCAGCAGCGGCACCGCGACGAACACCACCAGGAAGACGACCACGCCGACCACCAGCACCACGGCGAGCTCGCTGAACAGGTCGAGGAAGCAGCCCGCGTCCCCGATGTCCGTCACCGCCTCGCCCCGGTGCATCGCGCCCTTGACCCGACGCCGGAGGCGGCTCCAGAGCGAGTCCCCGAACAGCCGCGGCGCCCACCGCCGCCTGACGGTCCACACCTTCCCATCCAGCCCCTGCACGATCACACGCCCCACGGCCGGCGACGTTAGCCATCACCGGCCGGCGAACTTTGGCGGTCACCCCCGTCGTGAGCGTCGTCCCCGTTCACGTCGTTCGACCGGCGGCTGAGCGACGTCGCCCGCGGCACGATGCCGCGCACCATCGCGATGACCCGCACCAGGTTGTCGGTCGCCTTGTCGGAGAACAGCACCAGCGCGACGACCGCCACGACGACGAACAGCCCGACGCCCAGGAACACGGCCGTCGACGGTCCGAGGCGGGATGCGGCATTCGACGCCTGCACCACGGCCGTCGTGATGCCACTGCTGAGGACCATCATCAGCTTCGTTCGCCCGGCCACCGGAGGTCACTCCAGCCGGACTTCTGCGCTACATCCCGTAGCGCCGCAGTCACGCAGACGTCGCCGCCCGGTGTTGCTACATTGATCCATCGTCACATTCCTCGTTCGGTCAAAGGGGCCAGGAGTGTGCCTTCGGCTGGGTCGGCGTTGCCGCGCCGGCCCAGCCGCTATCGCTCAGGTCTTGTTCGCGGTTGTCGCCTTCTTCGTCGTCCTGCTGTCGGGGGCCTTCAGGAGGTCTCGGATCGCGCCATCGATGACGTCGCGGGTCTGAGCCTCCGAGAGAGCGATCTCCTCGAGGTTGGAGAAGAGCTCGCGGCGGGGAGCGGTCTCCTCGGGATCGTCACGCCGGGTCGTCGAGCCGGCCGCATCCTCGAGGTACAGGAGATCGTCGTCGTCCTCGAACTCGAGGATCACCACGGGGCCCTTCATCCCGGGGTGGGCACCGGCGCTGAACGGCACGATCTGGAGGAGGATGTGCTTCTGCTCGCCCCAGAACTTGAGGCGTTCGAGTTGCCGTCGCATGACCGACGCACCACCGACATGTCGACGGATGACTGCCTCGTCGAGGATGAAGTGCATCTTCGGAGGGTCGGCGCTCTCGTGCAGCTCCTGGCGACGCTGGCGAGCGGCCCACCGACGGTTGGCTGACTTCTGTTCGAACAGGTAGACGCCGGCCATGGTGGCGTCGGCGTACTCCTCCGTCTGCAGGAGGCCGGGCACGAGGGCCGGCTCGTACTGCAGCACCCGCTTCGCCGAGCTCTCGAAGCCCAGGTAAGAGAGGAAGGCCGCGCTGTGGACGTCGCGGAACTCGGACCAGGGATCCTTCCGGGCCACCTTGGAGGCCTCGATGAAGCCGTTGATCTCCGCGGTGTCGTCGATCCCGTAGTACGGGAGGAGGACCCGGAGATCGTTGGCGGAGATGCCGACGCTGCCGTTCTCGATGCGGATCACCTTCGACAGCGACCAGTCCATCGCCGATGCGACGTCACGTTGGGTGAATCCGGCCCTGTCGCGCAGCCGCCTCAGGTCGGCGCGCAATCTCCGGCCTCGCACCGCCGGGTCGTCAATGCCGGCAACCATGCTGGTCTACTCCTCGGTCTGTCTGATGTAGCAATCTGCCACCTGTCAGATAGTAGGTGGCATTTGGCCCCTACCTACCCGCACCCGTCACTTTGCAAGCAGCACAGCGCTCTGGTCTCTATGACATCGGCCACTCGACACATGCGATGCGACCTCTCGCCGTCTGCGACTGGCGCTGGGCCGCCGGGCGCAGCCCTCGGGTCCAGAAGGACTAGCGGTCGTGGCCGCGTAAGATCCCTTTACTATTCGTAACTCCGTAGAGACGTCTCGTACGGCCGGCGGACTCAGGTTCTCAGCGTCGAGCTGGTGAAGCCGGGTGGCTAGGAGGATGGCGTGACAGGTCCCCGAGTAGGCCAAGGTCGCTGGCGGAAGAGTTCGCACAGCGGTGCGGACAACTGCGTCGAAGTAGCGTTCGACGACAGCGGAAACGCTCTGGTGCGGGACTCGCAGTCTCCCACCGGGCCGATCCTCACGTTCACCCCGAGCGAGTGGGCGGCCTTCTTGGGAGGCTCGAAGGACGGTGAGTTCGACGGACCGGGTCTGACCCCGCTCCTGTGACGAGGAACCTGCGGGCGATCTCCCAGATGGCGCGCGTGGGGGGCGCGTCTGTGGTGAGATGCCTGCTGCGTGCGCGGTAGACAAGGTCCTCCCGACAAGAGACTGTTCCGGCGAGCCCGTCAGGGCGACCGGCAGGCGTTCGGTGCGTTGCTGCGCCGCTACGATCCGCGCTTCCGGCGGCTGGCGGCGCGCCTGACCGCCGAGCCCAACCGGGTAGACCCGGTGCTGGAGCGGGCCTACCTGCGGGCCTGGCGCTCCCTGCCGATGGTGGTGCCGCCGAGCTCGGTGGCCGAGTGGCTCTACCGCATCGTCTACAACGCCTGCATCAACGAGATCCGCTGGGCCGCCGAACGTCCGGCGCCGCCCGCGGAGGTCGGGCCGCGGGTGCCGCTCCCGCTCGCGTCGGCGTCGCGCCGGCTCGCCGGGCTGCGGGCGCTGGCGCCAGAGGAGCGGGTGCCGCTGGTGCTGGTCGACGGGGAGGGCTTCAGCCTCGAGGCCACCGCCCGCATCCTGGGCCGCAGCGAGAGCGAGACGGCCGCCGACCTGACCCGGGCCCGCTACCGCTGGCGGGCCTTCGTGGTGGGCGACCCCGGCTCGTCGCCGCAGGAGACCGTGGTCGAGCTGCCGCCGCCGGCCGAGTCGGAGGAGCCTCCGCCGCCCGCCCAGCTGGCCGACGCCGACGAGGTCGTGCCGGAGCTGGGCGGCCACGTGAAGCTGGTGAAGCCGAACGGCGACAGCGACGGCGATCCCCACCACGTCCCGGCCGCCGATGCCGAGCCCGCGAAGTCGCGCCGCTCGACGCCCCGGGCCCGCTCGACCGGCACCCGCCGCAAGCCCACCAGCCGCACCCGCACCGCGGGCACCACGACCGCCGCCCCCGACACCGCCCCGCCCGAAGACGACGTCCTCGAGAGCTGATGGCCCGATCCCGCAACACCCGCCGCCGCACCCCTCCCCGGCGCCCGAACCCCGCCTCCACGTCGCCGGCCCCCACCGACGAGGCTCCCGAGGCGACGCCGTCGGAAGAGGTGACCGCATCGACCGAACCCGTCGCGGTCGAGCCGCCGGACGAAGCGGCCGACGCCGAGCGGCAGGAGGTCGCCGGGCCGGTCGAGGCGTCGGAGCCGCCCGCAGCCAATCGTTCGACAGCGAGGCGTGGGCGGGGACACCGGGCGAGGCCGAAGCTCACCACGCCGGCACCGACGGTCGCCGCCCTGGAGGCCGCCACGTCGCCGACCAGCGAATCCGCGGCCCCGGCCGACCCGTCCCCGGCGTCGCCGACCACCGAGTCCCCGGCCCCCGTCGACCCGTCGCCCGCGGTCGAGGAGCCGCTCGTCGCCGCCGACCCACCGCCCGCCGACCCACCGCCCGCGGTCGAGGAGCCTGAGCCTGCCGACGACGAGCCCGAGCCGGTCGTCGTCGCGGCGGTGGGGGAGCGGCCGCAGAAGGGGCAGTCGCGGCAGCGGGGCGTGAGAGCCGCGTTGGCGACCCTGCCGGTGCCGGAGCCCGGGCCCAGCTTCTGGGCGGACATCGAGCGGGCGATGGCGGAGCAGCCGCCCCTGTCCATCACCGCCCGGCCGGCGATCCGGCCCATCACCGAGCCCCCGCCCCTCAGCCAGCCGTCGCTGGCCGACCACCTCGGCAGCACCGCCGTCCTCATCACCGGCGACGAGCCCGCCGGCTTCGACGACATCGACCCGCCCGACGGCGACAGCCGCGGCGGCCCACGCCCCTCGGCGCCAGCCCCCGCGTCGACACCCCCGAAGGGCCCGGACACCCCCCTGCGCGGCCGCTTCGGCGACGCCAACGGGTCCAACACCCGCACGGCGGTGATCCTCCTCGCCGTCGCGGTGCTCGCCGTCCTCGCCGCCGGGAACTTCCTCGGCAACCGCCGTGACGACCCATCGGGTGCCGAGGAGACCACCAACACCACCGCGGCCCCCAGCACCACGGCGACGACCGCCCGGCCCACCACCACGGTCCCCAGCGTCCCCGGCCTCGCCGCCGACGCCCGCCTCACCCCGAACGGCCTCGGCCCCCTGCTGATCGGCGCCAGCCTCCGCGACCTCACCGCGGCCGGTGTGAAGGCCAACGTCGACCAGGCCACCTTCGTCACCAGCGGTGGCGCCTGCTACGACGCCAAGGTGCCCGGCGCCCCCGACCTCACCCTCCGCTTCCGCAGCCCCGACGACGACACCGGCGTCACCGACCCCCAGGACGGCCAGCTGGCATCGATCGGGATCACGGCCGCTCCCGGCTCGCCCCGGGTCACCGAGCCCGGCGTGCGGCTGGGCGCCACCGAGGACGACGTCCGCAACGCCCATCGCGGGAACGTCGAGGTGACCGGCCATCCCGTCAACCCCGGCGGCCACCTCATGATCTCCTACGCCCAGGACGGCAAGGCCGTGGCCTACGGCACCGACGGCCGCACCGTCACCGAGATCGCGGTCGGTTACGCCGGCACGATCAGCCAGCGACAGGGGTGCTACTAGAACCACCGGAGGGGGAGAAACCCACGGATGGTTAGACCGCTCGTGCAAACGATCACTAGTCTCCCGAGACGATGTCGGACCTGCTCCGTTCCTACCTCGTAGCCGGCGTTTTCCTGGGGGTTTCGACCGCCCTCGTCGCCGCGCTGCTAGGCATCGGACGTCTCCTGCGCCCTGTGCGGCCGCAGGCCGAGAAGTACATCAACTACGAGTCCGGGGTCGACCCGGTCGGGTCCGGCTGGGCCCAGAGCCAGGTCCGGTACTACATCTTCGCTCTGCTCTTCGTGCTCTTCGACGTCGAGGCTGTCTTCGTCTTCCCGTACGCCACCCGAGCCGAGGCCTACGGCTGGTTCGGGTTCGTCGAGATGGGGGTCTTCATCCTGATCCTCGCCCTCGGCCTGCTGTACGCCTGGAAGAAGAACGTCCTCCGCTGGACCTGACGGGAACCGATCCCATGAACCCGATGCAACAGAACCCGAGCGCTTGAGATGGGCCTCGTCGAGAGCGGCAAGCTGCCGAAGTCACTCACCACGCTCCTCAACCTGAGCCGCCGCTACAGCATGTGGTGCTACCAGTGGGGCCTGGCCTGTTGCGCGATCGAGATGGGCGCGGCCTTCGCCGGCCCCCGCTACGACGTGATGCGCCTCGGCGTCATCCCGCTGCCGGCCAGCCCGCGCCAGGCCGACCTCGTGGTCATCTCCGGCACGGTGACCGACAAGATGGCCGTGTCGATCAAGCGGCTCTACGAGCAGATGCCCGACCCGAAGTACGTGATCTCGATGGGCTCCTGCACCAACTGCGGCGGGCCCTACTGGGACAGCTACTCGGTCACCAAGGGCGTCGACCAGATCGTCCCCGTCGACGTGTACGTGCCGGGCTGCCCGCCCCGCCCCGAGGCGCTGCTCGAGGGCATCGTGCTGCTGCAGCAGAAGATCCGCCACGAAGACCCCGCGGCCCGCTGGCGCGGCGACCCGATCGTCGTCCAATGAGCGACACGACGGGCGACACCGACGTCGCAGAAGCCGACGGCACCAAGGGAGCTGCCGAGGAACCGGAGGAAGGTCCGAAGGACGAGGTGCGTGAGGGCCTCCTCGCGACCTTCACCGAGGCGCTGGGCGACCGGCTGCTCGGCAGCCACATCCTCCCCGGCCGCGAGCTGTGGGTCCGGGTCGACCGGGCCGACTGGGTCGAGGCCGTCGAGCTGGCCAAGGTGAAGCTCGGCTGCACGTTCTTCGACTTCCTCTCCGCGATCGACTGGATGCCGTCGCCGTGGGGCCGCTACGAGGACGCCATCCTCGACACGCCCAGCACCAACGGCTCGTCGGCTCCCCCGGGGATCCCGCAGGTCGACCCGGCCACGATCGAGCAGGGCTACGCCGGCGGCGACACCCGCTTCCAGGTGTTCACCCGCCTGGCCAACGTGAAGACGCACACCAGCGTCATCATCAAGGCCGACGTGCCGGAGGACCCGTTCAGCGTCCCCACCCTCACCCGCCTCTTCGCCGGCGCCAACTGGCACGAGCGGGAGTGCTGGGAGATGTTCGGCATCACCTTCGACGGCCACCCCGGCCTCCGCCACCTCTACCTGCCGGGCGGGTTCGAGGGCCACCCCCTCCGCAAGGACTTCCCGCTGGTGGCCCGGATGGTGAAGCCCTGGCCAGGAATCGTGGACGTGGAGCCGATGCCCGAGTCGGACGACCCCGAGGCCACCGAAGCCGAAGCCGAGGGCGACGAGACCGCGGAAGGAGGCGGCGAGTGAGCGTCACCGACCGCCAGGCCCGGGCCTACATCGACTCGCAGGCCGCCGACATGCGGGTGAACGTCGAGCTGGAGACCGACGAGGGCATGACCCTCAACCTCGGCCCCCAGCACCCCGCCACCCACGGCACGCTCCGGGTGATCGCCAAGCTCGACGGCGAGCAGGTCGTCTGGGCCGACGTCGCCCCCGGCTACATGCACCGGGGCTACGAGAAGCTCTGCGAGGTCCGCACCTACCCGCAGGTCACCACCCTGGTGAACCGCATCGACTGGCTGGGCAGCTTCGCCAACGAGGTGCCGTTCATCCTGGCCGCCGAGCAGCTGATGGACATCGAGGCCCCGCCCCGGGCCACGTACATCCGCACGATCCTCTTCGAGATGGCCCGGGTGGCCAACATCGTGCTGTTCCTGGGCGACCTTGGCGTGCAGCTCGGCGCCGTCACCCCGGCCTTCTACGCCTTCCGCGACCGGGAGCACGTGCTCGACCAGATCGAGTCCGTCACCGGCGGTCGCTTCCACCCCAACTTCGACCGCATCGGTGGCCTCAAGGACGACCTGCCCAAGGGCTGGATCGCCGACACCAAGGCCGTCATGGAGCGCATGCGCGGCTTCTGCGACGAGATCGAGGACCTGCTGTTCGGCAACGAGATCTTCGAGGCCCGCACCCGCGGCGTCGGCGTGATCCCCGCCGACGTGGCCCTGTCGTACGGCCTCACCGGTGCCAACGCCCGGGCGTCCGGCATCGACTGGGACCTGCGGCGCGACACAAAGGTGGGCCTGGCCCACGACGACGTCGACTGGCGGGTCTGGACCCACCCCGACGGCGACAGCTTCGCCCGCTGCTGGGTCCGCCTGCAGGAGACCCGGGAGGCGACCAAGATCGTCGACCAGCTCTGCGACAAGCTGCCGGGCGGGCCGATCATGGCCAAGGTCCCCCGCATCATCAAGGTGCCGGCGGGCGAGGCCTACGTCACCACCGAGAACCCGCTGGGCGAGATGGGCTACTACGTGGTGAGCAAGGGCGACCTCGGCCCGTTCCGGGTGAAGATCCGCACGGCCAGCTTC
This sequence comes from Acidimicrobiales bacterium, assembly GCA_035316325.1. Taxonomy (NCBI): domain Bacteria; kingdom Bacillati; phylum Actinomycetota; class Acidimicrobiia; order Acidimicrobiales; species Acidimicrobiales bacterium. The sequence goes on along the minus strand of DATHJB010000058.1, from coordinate 17,933 downwards.
TCCAACGTCTCGGTGCTGCCCTGGATGCTGAAGGGCGTCTACGTGCCCGACATCATCACGATCCTCGCCAGCCTCTACTTCATCCTCGGGGACATCGACCGATGATCGCCACGACCGCCCCCCTCGTCCTCGCCGAGCTGGCCTGGTGGATGCAGACCAGCCTGCGCTCCATCGCCGTGCTCCTGGCCGTGCTGCTGCCCGCCGGGACGTTCGTCTACGTCTTCCTCTTCAAGATGATGAGCTTCATGCAGAGCCGCCTCGGCCCCATGGAGGCCGGCCCCTACGGCTCGCTGCAGCTGCTGGCCGAGGTCGGCAAGTTCATCCAGAAGGAGGACATCATCCCCTGGCGGGCCGACCGCCGGCTGTTCGCCTTCGCCCCGTACATCGTGATCGCCTCGGTCTTCCTGGTGTACCTGGTGGTGCCGTTCGGGCCCGACGCCTGGTTCGTCGACTTCAACGTCGGCATCTTCTGGGTGCTGGCGGTGTCGTCGGTCAGCGTGATCGGCATCCTCGTGGCCGGCTGGTCGTCGGCCAACAAGTACTCGCTGCTCGGCGGTCTCCGGGCCGCGGGCCAGCTGATCGCCTACGAGCTGCCGATGGTGCTGGCCGTCGTCGGCGTGGTGATCCAGGCCGGCACCCTCAACATGCAGGGCATCGTCGCCGCCCAGGCCGACGGTGAGATCTTCGGCTGGAGCGGCATCGGCAACCCGTTCATCATCACGCAGGCGATCGGCTTCCTGATCTTCCTCATCGCCATGCAGGCCGAGCTCACGCAGACGCCGTTCGACATGCCGGTCGCCGAGTCGGAGCTGGTCTCCGGCTACATGACCGAGTACTCGGGCCTGCGCTTCCTGCTGTTCTTCATCGGCGAGTTCGCCAGCGCCGGCGCCTTCTCGGCGGTCGCCGCCACGCTGTTCCTCGGCGGCTGGAGCGTCCCGTTCCTCGACAACGGCGCCGACTGGATGAACGTCGTCGGCCCCGTGGTGCTGCTGGCGAAGATGATGTTCGTCGCCTTCCTGGTCTTCTGGGTGCGGTTCACGTACCCCCGCTTCCGGGAGGACCAGCTGCAGCAGCTGGCCTGGAAGATCCTCATCCCGCTGTCCCTGGTCAACATCCTGGCGACCATGGCACTCAAGGTCGCGTTCTAGAAGGTCGTGCACTGATGGGCAAGGTTCCTGCTCCCAAGGTTCCCGGGCTGGTGAAGGGCCTGGGCGTCACCCTCAAGACGATGGTGAAGACCACGTTCCCGGCGCGCGGCCTGAAGACGCTGATCCCCGCCCCGTCGAAGGGCGCGGTCACCGTCCAGTACCCCCATGAGAAGGAGACGCCGGCCAACCGGTCCCGCGGCGTCATCGCCCTCAAGGAGGAGAACTGCACCGTCTGCATGCTGTGCGCGCGCAGCTGCCCCGACTGGTGCATCTACATCGAGGGCCACAAGGACACCGCCCCGCCGCGTCGACCCGGGGGCAAGCCCCGCACGGTCAGCAAGCTCGACCGCTTCGACATCGACTACGCGCTCTGCATGTACTGCGGCATCTGCGTCGAGGTGTGCCCGTTCGACGCCATGTTCTGGAGCCCCGAGTACGAGTACTCCGAGCTGCGCCTGGCCGACCTGCTCCACGACAAGGAACGCCTCGGCGAGTGGATGCAGGCCGTGCCCGACTTCGAGGCCTACGAGTCCGGCTCCGACCAGAAGCCCCGGAAAGTGCCGCGATGAGCGAGCATCCGTCTGCAGCGAGGCCCCCCGAGCGAAGCCCGGCGCAGAGCGAGCGTGGCCCGAGCGGCCCGGCGCGAAGCACCAGGAGCGGGAAGCGATGAGCGCCCCGGCCCTCGTGGCGAGCACCCCGGTCGCCCAGAGCATCTTCTTCTACCTGATGGCCGCGGTGATCATCGGCGCGGCGATCGCGGTGGTGACCACCAAGAACGTGGTGCGGGCGGCGCTCTACCTGATCACGGTGTTCGCCAGCATCGTCGGCATCTACCTGCTGCTGGCCGCCGAGTTCGTGGCGGTCACCCAGATCCTCGTCTACATCGGGGCGATCATGGTGCTGATGCTGTTCGGCATCATGCTCACCCGGGCGCGGATCGGCCGCGAGGTCGACCTCACCAACGACAACTGGTGGGTGGGCCTGGCCACGGCGGTCCTGCTGGTCGGGGTGATGGGCTACGCCCTGATCGACTACTGGGGTGACGAGCAGCTGCCCGACGACATCCGGATCGAGAACGTCGTCGACGCCACGGGCCCCAGCAACACGTCGACGCTGAGCGATTCCATCTTCACGACCTACCTGATCCCGTTCGAGGTGGTGTCGGTGCTGCTCACCGCCGCGCTGGTCGGCGCCATCGTCCTGGCACGGAAGGACCGCGGCTGATGCTCGCCCAACAGGTCCAGGAGGCCGCGGCCGGCAACGACGGCCTGATGCTCAACCAGTTCCTGCTGCTGGGCGCGGCGCTGTTCTGCATCGGGGTCTACGGGGTGCTGTCCCGCCGCAACGCGGTGATGGTGCTGATGTCGATCGAGCTGATCCTGAACGCCGTCAACATCAACCTGCTGGCCTTCGGCGCCCGCTTCGGCGACATCACCGGCTCCGTGTTCGCCCTCTTCGTGATCGCCGTCGCCGCCGCCGAGGTCGGGGTGGGCCTGGCGATCGTCCTGATCATCTACCGCAACCGCCACAGCGTCGACCTCAACGACGTCGACGCCATGAAGGGCTGAGGGACCGATCGTGCTCGACAACGCCTGGATCATCCCGCTCATCCCCGCGGCCTCGTTCTTCCTGATCCTGTTCTTCGGCAAGCGGATGCCCCGCAAGGGCAGCGAGATCGGCATCGCCGCGGTCGGCATCGCCTTCGTGCTGGCCCTGGTCACCAACTTCCAGTGGTTCGACCACGTCGCCGACGCCGAGCACGAGTCCGAGCAGCACTCCGAGGAAGTGGTCGAGGAGGAGCACGCCCTCGCCACCGGTGAGTCCGCGGCCCCCGTCGCCCTCGCCGCCGAAGAGGAGGAGGCCGGGCACCACTTCGAGGTCCCGCCAGTGACCGAAGAGGTCACCTGGTTCCAGAACGGCGGCGTCGACATCAAGGTCGGGATGCTGCTCGACGGCCCCGCGGTGATGATGCTGTTCGTGGTGACGCTGGTGTCGCTGCTGGTGCACGTCTACTCCACCGACTACGTCGCCGGCGACCGCCGCTACACCCACTTCTTCGCCTTCCTCTCCCTGTTCACGGCGTCGATGCTCGGCCTGATCATGGCCAAGAGCACCCTCCAGCTGATCGTCTGCTGGGAGCTGGTCGGCGTCTGCTCCTTCGCGCTGATCGGCCACTGGTGGGAGGAGAAGCCCAACAGCGACGCCGCCCTGAAGGCGTTCATCACCAACCGCGTCGGCGACGTCGGCCTGCTGTGCGGCGTGATCACCCTCTTCTTCGCCGCCGGGAACACGTTCGACATCGAGGAGATCAACGCCCGGGCGCTCGACGGCAGCATCACCCACCTCGCCCTGCTCGTGGCGAGCCTGAGCCTGCTCGCGGCGGTGATGTCGAAGTCGGGCCAGTTCATCCTGCACACCTGGCTGCCCGACGCCATGGCCGGCCCGACGCCCGTCTCGGCGCTGATCCACGCGGCGACGATGGTGGTCGCCGGCATCTACATGGTCGGCCGCCTCTACGGGGTGTTCTTCGAGGGGCTCCAGATCGGCGTCTCCAGCGTGAACGCCCTGGCCGTCGTCGGCGGCATCACGGTGATCGGCGGCGCCCTCCTCGCCTTCGTCCAGAACGACATCAAGAAGGTGCTCGCCTACTCCACGGTCAGCCAGCTCGGCTACATGGTGATGGCGCTGGGCGTCGGCGCCTGGACCGCGGCGTTCTTCCACCTCTTCACCCACGCCTTCTTCAAGGCCTCCCTGTTCCTCGGCTCCGGCTCGGTGAGCCACGCCGTCCACAGCTTCGACATGAAGAAGGACATGGGCGGCCTCCGCAAGTGGATGCCGCACACCTACCGGACGTTCCTCGTGGCGACCGCCGCGCTGATCGGCATCTTCCCGCTGGCCGGCTTCTGGTCGAAGGACGAGATCCTCGCCGGCGCGGCCCAGCTCGGCGGCGAGGGGAACTACACGGCGTTCATGATCGTGGGCATCACCGGCGCCTTCATGACCGCCGCCTACATGACCCGCGTCGTCTACCTCACGTTCTTCGGCGAGTACCGCGGTCATGGCCACCCGCACGAGTCGGGGCCCCGGATCGTGGCGCCGCTCTACATCCTCTCCGGGCTCGCGGTGGTCGCCGGCTTCGCCAACCTCCCCGCGGCCCTGTCGCCCGACAGCGTCGAGCTGCGCTTCGAGCACTTCTACGAGCCCAAGGGTGCCTACTTCCCGAGCGTGCTCCCCGTGTTCGACGTCCCCGAGTTCAGCTGGGGCATCGCCATCCTCAGCTCGCTGATCGGCCTGATCGGCATCGGCCTGGCGTACCTGTGGTTCTGGAAGGGCGCCGGTCCCCACGGCATCACCCAGCGGTCGCGCCCCGCCCGCGCCGGCTTCACGCTGCTGGAGAACAAGTACTACTTCGACCGCCTCTACACCGACGGCATCGCCGGTGCCTTCAAGGGCCCGATCGCCCGGGCCGCCAACTGGGTCAACCAGAACGTGATCGACGGCATCGTCAACGGTGCCGGCCGCATCACCACCGTGGTCGGCCGTTTCGTCTACAACCGCATCGACCAGGGGATCGTCGACAACGTCGTCGACGGCTCCGGCTTCGCCGCAGAAGGCGGCGGCCAGCTCTTCCGACGCCTCACCTCCGGCAAGGTCCAGCAGTACGGCGCGCTCCTGTTCGGCGCCACCGCCCTGTTCGCCGGCGCCCTCATCCTCTTCATCTGACAGCAAGGCCAAAGGTTCCCGACGATGAACAACGAGTTCCTGACCGATTGGGGTCTGACCGGGATGGTGTTCCTGCCGTTGGCAGGCGCCCTGGTCATGCTGCTGATCCCCAAGGCCAACGAGGAGGCGCACAAGCTCGTCGCGCTGGGCGCCTCGCTCGGTGCCGCGGCCTTCGGCGTCGCCGTCTTCGCCGACTTCGACTACGACCAGACGTCCGTCATGCAGTTCGAGGTCCGCAAGGACTGGATCGACGTCATCAACTCCAAGTTCTTCCTCGGCATCGACGGCCTGTCGCTGCCGCTGGTGGCGCTGACCCTGCTGATCGTGCCGCTGTGCATCATCTACAGCTGGAACCACCTCCCCGAGCCGCGCAACGCCAAGGCGTTCTTCATGCTCATCCTGGTGCTCCACACCGGGATGCTCGGCACGTTCGTGGCGCAGGACCTCATCCTGTTCTTCGTCTTCTTCGAGGTCGTGCTGCTGCCGATGTACTTCCTGATCGGCGTGTGGGGCGGTGAGCAGCGCCAGTACGCGTCGCTCAAGTTCTTCCTCTACACGCTGTTCGGCTCGGCGCTGATGATCGTCAGCTTCCTGGCGCTGTTCTTCCTCACCGGCGGCGAGACGTTCGCCATCCCCGAACTGGCTGCCCGCGTGGCCGATCCGGGCGCCTTCGGCATCGACCCGATCAGCCACACCACGATGCTGATCATCTTCGGCGGCATGTTCATGGGCTTCGGCATCAAGGTGCCGATGTTCCCATTCCACACCTGGCTGCCCGACGCCCACACGCAGGCGCCGACGGTCGGTTCGGTGATCCTGGCCGCGGTGCTGCTGAAGCTGGGCACCTACGGCTTCGTGCGGGTGGCGCTGCCGATCCTGCCCGAGGCCGCGGTGTCGTGGGCACCGTGGATCGGCGGGCTGGCGGTCGTCGGCATCATCTACGGCGCGCTCGCCTGCCTGGCGCAGACCGACATGAAACGGCTCATCGCCTTCTCGTCGGTGTCGCACATGGGCTTCACGATGCTGGGCATCGCCACCCTCACCGACTTCGGCCTGAACGCCGCGGTCATGGGGATGGTCGCCCACGGCCTCATCACCGGCATGCTCTTCTTCGCCGCCGGCTCGGTGAAGGACCGCTACCACACGCTGGAGATCAAGCGTCTGGGTGGTCTGCTGGTGCAGGCGCCGAAGCTGGGCTGGATCCTCGGCTTCACGGCGATGGCGTCGCTGGGCCTGCCGGGCCTGGCGGGGTTCTGGGGCGAGTTCCCGGCGATCCTGTCGGCCTACCAGCCGGCACCTGGCCTGAGCGACGAGCTGTTCCGGGTCTACATGGTGATCGCCGCCGTGGGCACGGTGTTCGCCGCCGGCTACCTGCTGTGGCTCTACCAGCGGACCGCGTTCGGCACGCCCTCCGCCGAGTTCGCCGACGAAGAGGTGCCCGACGTCTCGATCCCCGAGTGGATCGCCTGGACGCCGATGCTGGTGCTGATCCTCGCGATCGGCGTGTTCCCGAACCTGGTGTTCGGCGTGACCGACGACAACCTCAGCGCGCTGGCCGGCCGCTTCGTCGACCTGGCCGCCACCGCCACCCCTTAACCCGTCGTTCTGTCTTCGCTCACCCGGCCATGGCCGGCCCAGCGAAGACAGAAAGGATCTGAACGATGTTCGCAGCGCAAGAGTTCGTCAGCCCGACGCTCGACTGGCATGCCCTCGCGCCCGAGCTCGTGCTCACGGGCACGCTGGTCGTCGTCCTGCTGGCCGACCTCTTCCTGCCCGAGGGCCGCAAGGGGCTGGTGCCGTCGCTGGCCGGCCTGGGCCTGCTGGGCGCGGCCATCCCGGTGCTGACCCTGGCGGTCGACGGCATGGACCGCGAGATGTTCGGCGGCGCCTACGCGGTCGACAACTTCGCCCTCGTCCTCAAGGCCCTGTTCCTGGTGTCGGGCTACGTGGTGGTCCTGCTCTCCACCAACTACATCGCGGAGGGCGACTACGCCGAGGGCGAGTACTACTTCCTGCTGCTGTCGTCGATCCTCGGCATGACCGTGATCGCCTCGGCCCGCGACCTGATCACGATCTTCGTGGCGCTCGAGCTGCTGTCGATCCCCGCCTACCTGCTGGCCGGCTGGCGCAAGAACGACGTGAAGGGCAACGAGGCCGGCGCCAAGTACTACCTGATGGGCGTGTTCGCCACGGCGGTCCTGCTGTACGGCATGTCGCTGCTCTACGGGGTGACGGGCAGCACGAAGCTGGCCGACATCGGCGCCGCCCTGTCCGGCGGCGAGAGCCTGCCGGTCGTCACGCTGGCCATCGTGTTCTGCGTGGTCGGCTTCGGGTTCAAGGTGTCGGCGGTGCCGTTCCACACGTGGGCGCCCGACACCTACGAGGGCGCGCCCACGCCGATCACGGCGTTCCTGTCGGTGCTCTCCAAGGCCGCCGGTTTCGTGGCCCTGGCCGAGCTGGTGCTCATCGCTTTCGCCGGCCGCGGCGACGCCTTCCAGCCGTTCCTGTGGGTGCTCGCGGCGCTGACGATGACGATCGGCAACATGGTCGCCCTGCGCCAGACCAACGTCGTCCGCATGCTGGCCTACTCCGGTGTGGCGCAGGCCGGCTTCATCCTGGCGCCCCTGGCCGTGGCGGCGGACACCGACCTGTCGCTGGCCGCGATCGTCACCTACCTGGTGATCTACGCGGCCATGAACCTCGGCGCCTTCGCAGTGGTGATGGCGGTGGCCCGCAAGACCGGCAGCGGCGAGATCGCCAGCTTCGGCGGCCTGTTCGAGTACGCCCCGGGCCTGGCCGGGCTGATGGCGATCTTCCTGTTCGCGTTGGCGGGCATCCCGCCGTTGGGCGGGTTCTGGGCCAAGTTCGTCGCCTTCCGGGCGGTGGTCGACGCCGGCGGCAACTGGGCCTACGGCCTGGCCGTGGTGATGGCGGTCAACTCGGTGATCGCGCTGGGCTACTACGCCAACCTGGCCCGCCAGATGTTCATGGAGCCGGTCGCCGACGGTGACACCACGCCGGTCCGGGTTCCGGTGTCGATCGTCGCCGCCCTGGCCATCACGGCGGGGCTGACGCTCGCCTTCGGCGTCTCGCCCTGGGCGACCGACCTTGGCGACCTCGCCAACTTCGCGGTGCCTGCGGCCGCAGCCGTCGCTCCGTGACCCGGGACGCCGCCGACGTGGTCGCGGCGCGGATCGAGCGGTTGGGGCCGCGACCGCTGAGCGAGGTGCTCGACGTCGCCCTCTACGAGCCGGGCGCCGGGTTCTACGACCGCGGCGGCTCGGCCGGGCGACGGGAGGGCGACTTCCTCACCAGCCCGGAGGTCGGGCCGCTGTTCGGTGCCGTCGTCGCCCGGGCCCTCGACACCTGGTGGCGGGCCATGGGTGCGCCCGACCCCTTCCTGGTGGTCGAGGCCGGTGCGGGGCCGGGGACGCTGGCCCGGGCGGTCCTGCATGCCGAGCCCGACTGTGCCGTCGCCCTGCGCTACGTCCTGGTGGAGCGTTCGCCGTCCCAGCGCCGCCGCCACGCCGCCGTCGTCCCCCTCGAAGAGCCGTCGCTGGTGCTGCCCCCGGTCGACGCCGACACCGGTGAGCCGGTGCCCGAGGCGCCGCCGGGGCCACTGCTCACGTCGCTGGCCGAGCTGCCGCGGGTGCCGGGGACGTCGGCCGTGGTGCTCGCCAACGAGCTGCTCGACAACCTCCCCTTCGACCTGGCCGAGCGCCGGGAGGGCGCCTGGGACGAGGTCCGCGTCGGTCGTGCCGAGCACGGCTTCCAGGAGACCACCGTGCCGCTGGACGAGTCCCGTTCGCAGCTGCTCGACCGCCTCGCGCCCGATGCCCCCGACGGTGCCCGGGTGCCCCTCCAGGCCGCGGCCGGGGACTGGCTGCGCACGGCGCTGGCGACCGCCGGACCGAGCGGCCGGGTCGTCGTGGTCGACTACGCCGCCACCACCGAGGAGCTGGCCAAGCGCCCCCAGGACGAGTGGCTGCGCACCTACCGCGCCCACGCCCCGGGCGGCGCCTACCTCGATGCGCTCGGCAACCAGGACGTCACCTGCGAGATCGCCGTCGACCAGCTCGCCACCGTCCGCCCCCCGACCTCGGACACCGCCCAGCACGAGTGGCTCCGCCACCACGGGATCGACGATCTCGTTGCCGAGGGCAAGCGCCTGTGGACCGAACGGGCCCACGTCGCCGATCTCGCCGCCGTCGCCGCCCGCAGCCGCATCAGCGAAGCCGAGGCCCTCCTCGACCCCACCGGCCTCGGCGCCTTCCGCGTCCTCGAGTGGTCACACCATTGAGTCGATCAGGCCGCTGACGCCGGCCACGATCACGTCGAGCCCCACCTCGAACTCGGCATCGTGGCCTGGTCCGCCCACCCCTCCCACCTGGTTGGCGACGTGGGACACCGCGAAGCCGAGCACCAGCGTGAGCGCCTGTTGGGCACTCACGGGGTCGAGCCCTGCGTCGCGCAGCTCGGCCAGCGCGGATTCCACCACCTGGAGGCCGCGCGCCCCGCAGACGGGACGAGCCGCCACCAGGCCGACGACGTGCGGGTGGCGCAGCAGCACATGGCGGACCTGCCGGGCGATCGCCCGCAGCCCCTCCTCCCAGGTGCCGGTGACGACCGGGGCGACCTCCTCGTAGACCCGCGCCAGCACGCCGTCGAGCAGGTCCTGCTTGTTGGCGACGTAGCCGTACAGCGACATCGCCTCCACGCCGAGCTCCTTGCCCAGCCGGCGCATGGTGAGCGCCTCGACGCCCTCCCGATCGACCAGCCCGAGGCCCGCCTGGAGCACCCGTTCACGCGTGAGACCGACACCCGTCCGCCGAGACATGTCCCTCACCCTGCCACGCCTGGTACCGGCGCATCCACCGTCCGCGGCCATTCATTTCTGCGCAAGACGAACGCCACTAGTCTCGGCCGTTGCCCGCAAGACACGGAACGGGGGAGCGGAATGAGCGACCAGAAGCCCAGCGCGAGTGGTCCGGCGATCGAGGACTTCCTGGTCGAGGACCGCACCTTCCCTCCGTCGGCGACCTTCAAGAAGGACGCGCTGGTTGTCGACGCGGAGATCTACGACGAGGCCGAGCAGGACTGGCAGGGCTTCTGGGCCCAGCAGGCCGCCAACCTCCTGTCGTGGGACCAGGACTGGCACACGATCCTCGAGTGGGACCTGCCGTTCGCCAAGTGGTTCGTCGGCGGCAAGCTCAACGTGTCGTTCAACGCGCTCGACCGCCACGTCGCTGCCGGCCGGGGCGACAAGGTCGCCTACCACTGGGAGGGCGAGCCGGGCGACACCCGCACCATCACCTACGCCGAGCTGCTGGCCGAGGTGCAGCGCTTCGCCAACGTGCTCAAGGGCCTGGGCGTCGAGCGCGGCGACCGGGTGGCGATCTACATGCCGATGGTGCCGGAGCTGCCGGTGGCGATGCTCGCCTGCGCCCGCATCGGTGCGGCCCACTCGGTGGTGTTCGGCGGCTTCTCGGCCGACGCGCTGTCCGACCGCATCAACGACGCCGAGTGCAAGGTGCTGGTCACCGCCGACGGTGGCTTCCGCCGGGGCGCGCCCCACCTGCTGAAGCCGATCGCCGACGCGGCGCTGGCGTCGACGCCGTCGATCACCCACTCGGTGGTGGTGCAGCGAGTGACGGGCCATCCCGACGCCGGCGACGTGAGCGTCGAGCTGGTGGAGGGCCGCGACCACTGGTACCACGAGCTGCTGGCCGAGGCCGACGCCGAGTGCCCGCCCGAGTCGATGGACAGCGAGGACCTGCTGTACCTGCTGTACACCTCGGGCACCACGGCCAAGCCCAAGGGCATCATGCACACCACCGGCGGCTACCTCACCCAGGTCGCCTTCACCCACAAGTACGTCTTCGACCTGCAGCCCGACACCGACGTCTACTGGTGCGCCGCCGACATCGGCTGGGTCACCGGCCACAGCTACATCGTCTACGGCCCGCTCACCAACGGCGCCACCAGCGTCATCTACGAGGGCACGCCCGACACGCCGGGCCGCGACCGCCTGTGGGACATCGCCGAGCGCTACGGCGTCACCATCCTCTACACGGCCCCCACGGCGATCCGCACCTTCATGAAGTGGGGCACGCAGGAGCCCGAGAGCCACGACCTGTCGAAGCTGCGCCTGCTCGGCTCGGTGGGGGAGCCGATCAACCCCGAGGCGTGGATCTGGTACCACAAGTACATCGGCGGCGGCCGCTGCCCGATCGTCGACACCTGGTGGCAGACCGAGACCGGCGCCATCATGATCAGCCCGCTGCCGGGGGCGACCACGCTCAAGCCGGGGTCGGCCACGTTCCCGCTGCCGGGCATCGCCGCCGAGGTGGTCGACGAGGCGGGCACGAAGGTCGAGCGGGGCGGCGGCTACCTCACGCTCACCCGCCCGTGGCCGTCGATGCTGCGGGGCATCTGGGGCGACCCGGAGCGCTACCAGGAGACCTACTGGGCCCGCTACGGCGACCGCTACTTCGCCGGCGACGGCTGCAAAGTCGACGCCGACGGCTACCTGTGGATGCTGGGCCGCGTCGACGACGTGATGAACGTGTCGGGCCACCGGATCTCGACCACCGAGGTGGAGTCGGCGCTGGTCGATCACCCGAGCGTCGCGGAGGCCGCCGTGGTGGGGGCCAACGACGCCGTCACCGGCCAGGCCATCATGAGCTACGTGATCGTGCGCGGCGGTATCGAGACCACCCCTGAGCTGGGCGAGGAGCTGCGCCAGCACGTCGCCAAGAAGATCGGGCCCACGGCCAAGCCGAAGACGGTGATCTTCACCGACGAGCTGCCCAAGACCCGCTCGGGCAAGATCATGCGCCGCCTGCTCCGCGATGTCGCCGAGGGCCGCGCCCTGGGCGACACCACCACCCTGGCCGACGCGACCGTGGTCGAGGAGATCCGCAAGCGCGCCGAGGAGCAGCCCACCGAGGAGTAGCGGGTCCCGTCGCGAGGGACGTACGCGATTGGGGCTGGGATAGGTAGCCCGGGCGAGGCAGTATGTGCTGCGGTGACGGAGCGTGAGCGAAGCGTCCGGGTACGACCGGCGGACGAGGACGACGTGGATCAGCTCGCGGCGGTCGAGCTGCACACGGCGCTGACGGCCTACGCGCCCATCTTCCCGCCCGACGCGCCCACCCCGACCCACGACGAGTTCGTCGAGCGGTGGCGGGCCCGGCTCACCCGCGAGCCGGTCGGCTCCGCGGTGTTCGGCGCGTTCGACGGCGACACGCTGGTGGGCCTGGTGATGGGCGACCCCGCACCGGAGCTCGACCCCGATCCCGAGCACCACGGTCACCTGCGGGCGCTGTACGTCCGCCCGGACCACTGGGGCCAGGGCATCGGCCGGCGGCTCCACGACACCGCGGTGGAGTACCTCCGGATCGCCCGACCGCAGCTGCAACCGCTCACCCTGTGGGTCATGGAGCGCAACACCCGGGCCCGGGCCAGCTACGAGCGGTGGGGTTGGGAGGTGACCGAGGATCGCCAGGAGATCTGGCCGGGAATCGACGAGCTGCGCTACGAACGCATGCTCAGGTAGCTGGGAGCGCTCCTTCACGAGCCTCGCCCCCCGGTACGATGCGGGGCGTGAAGAACGGACTCAAGACCGCTGTCCTCCTCGCCGGCCTCGGCGGTCTGCTCATGCTCATCGGCGCAGCGTTCGCCGGGACGACCGGCATCATCATCGGCGCCGCCATCGGTTTCGCGATCGTCGGCTTCTCCTACTGGAAGAGCGACCAGCTGGCCATCAAGGCCGCCCATGCCGTCCCCGTCACCGAGCAGCAGATGCCCGAGTACTACGCCATCATGCGCAAGCTCACGGCGAAGGCGAACATGCCGATGCCGAAGCTCTACGTGGCGCCGAGCGACCAGCCCAACGCCTTCGCGACGGGCCGCAACCCCGAGCACGCCGCCGTCGCCGTGACCCAGGGCATCCTCGGCATCCTCACCTGGGACGAGCTGGAAGGCGTGCTGGCCCACGAGATCAGCCACGTCGGCAACCGCGACATCCTCATCGGCTCGGTCGCCGCGGCGATCGCGCTGGGCATCACGATGGTGGCCAACATCCTGCAGTTCACGGCCATCTTCGGCGGTGGCCGCGACGACGACGGCCCGAACCCGATCGCGCTGATCGCCATGGCGATCCTGGCGCCGCTGGCGGCCGGGATGCTGCAGATGGCGCTCAGCCGGGGCCGCGAGTTCGAGGCCGACCGCACCGGTGCCCGCCTCATCGGCGACGGTGAGCCCCTCGCCCGGGCGCTCGAGAAGCTCGAGGTCGGCTCCCAGCGGATCCCCATGCAGATCGACCCGGCGCATGCCCAGGCCTACATCGTCAACCCGCTGGCCGGCGTGAAGAACATGAGCTTCAAGAACCTCTGGCGCAGCCACCCGCCCACCGAGGAGCGGGTCCGCCGCCTTCGCAGCGGCGAGTGGGAGCAGGCCTGGAGCTAGCTAGTCGCGGAAGTTGGTGAACTGGAGGGGGATGCCGAAGTCCTCCTCCTTCATCGCCGCGATGGCGGCCTGGAGGTCGTCGCGCTTCTTGCCGGTGACCCGCAGCTGCTCGCCCTGCACCTGCGACTGCACGCCCTTGAGCTTGAGCTCCTTGATGAACTTGTTGAGGGTCGTGGCCTTGTCCCGGGAGATGCCGGCCACCAGCTTCACCAGCTGACGGGCGGTGGCGCCGGAGGCCTCCTCCACCTTCTGGTAGTCGAGCGCCTTGAGCGAGACCTTGCGCTTGACGAGCTTCTCCTCCAGGACCTGGCGCAGGGCGTTGAGCCGGTCCTCGCTCACGCTGTGGAGGGTGATGGCATCCTCGCTCAGCTCGACCGTGCTGTTCGTGCCCTTGAAGTCGTAGCGCGTGCCCACCTCGCGGGCGGCCTGGTCGACCGCGTTGCGCACCTCTTGCTGGTCGATCTCGGAGACGACGTCGAAGCTCGGCATGGCCCTCGACCATACCGGGATCGGTTGGCGGGGCCCGCGCCACGACGGACTAGGTTGTCTCCCTCGTTGGGTCGGTGCCCGAGCGGCCAAAGGGAGCAGACTGTAAATCTGCCGGCACAGCCTTCGGAGGTTCGAATCCTCCCCGGCCCACAAAAAACTCAAGCCAAAGGCGGGCCCGCGTAGACAAGGACCCCCTTGGCCAGATCGTTGAACCCTTCGGCGCGGGTGGTGCAGTGGGGCGTGGTCCTGCTGCCGGTGGTGATGTTGCTGGTGCTGGGCTGGCAGCGGCGCTGGATGTCCGACGACGGCTTCATCCACCTCCGGGTGGTCGACCAGTTGCTGGCGGGCAACGGCCCGGTGTTCAACCCGGGGGAGCGGGTGGAGGCGAGTACAAGCCCCCTGTGGGTGGGCCTGCTCGCCGTCGCCGCGGTCGTCCCTGGCATCGCGCTGCCGTGGAAGGCGGTGCTGCTGGGCATCGCCCTGTCGGCCGCCGGGCTCCTGGCCGCGCAGCGGGCGGGCGTCCTCCTGGCGACGCGGGGCCGTAGCGGCGTCACCGGCGTGGTCGTCCCCGTCGGCGCCTTCGCGGTGGCCGCCCTGCCGCCGTTCTGGGACTTCGCCTCGTCCGGCCTGGAGACCGGCCTCGTGTTCGCCTGGCTCGGCGCGGCCACCTGGTGGGGCACGTACCGCTGCACCACCGAGCGCCCGCCCGACCGCCGGGCCGAGGTCGCCGGCGCCGCGCTGGTGGGCCTGGGCTGGCTGATCCGCCCCGACCTGGCGATCTTCAGCGTCGCCTTCGCCACCCTGGTGGTCCTGTCGGTGTGGCGGGACAGCGCCCGGCGCCGGCGCCTCGGCGTCGTCGGGGCCATCGTGGCGCTGCCCGTCGCCTACCAGGTGTTCCGCATGGGCTACTACGCCATGGTCGTGCCCAACACGGCCCTGGCCAAGGAGGCCGGCCGGCCGCAGTGGGCACAGGGCTGGACCTACCTGCGCGACCTGGTGGCCCCCTACGACCTGTGGCTGCCGGGCCTGCTGCTGATCGCCGTGCTGGTCCTGCTCGTCCACGGCGACGTGCGGCGCGGCGACCGGCCTGCCGTCGCCGCCCGCCTGGCGCCCGCGGCCGCGGCGATCGCCCACGGCCTCTACGTCCAGCGGGCCGGCGGCGACTTCATGCACGGCCGCCTGCTGCTGCCGTCGTTCTTCGGCCTGTGCGCCCCGCTGGCCGTGTGGGTGTCGACCGACGACCTGCGCGTCACCCTCACCGCCCGCCGCTACGCCTCCCGGGCGCTGCTGACGGCCGGCGCCACCGCGGTCGTGCTGGTGTGGGCGGTGGTCTGCACCGTCGGCCTGCGCCGCGGCCAGCCTCCGTTCGACGTGCTCGACGAGGCCCAGACGGCTCCCCGGGGCGCCCTGATCGTCGACGAGCGCGAGTTCTACGCCGAGCTCTGGCGCATGCCGCACCCGGTCCGCCCCGACACCCGCTTCGGCGCCGACCACCCGACCGCCGGCCTCGCACCCGGCGAGGCGGTGTTCACGCCGCCCGGCGCCGGCGGCGAGCGGGTGGCGCGGGCGCTGCGGCGGGGCTTCTCGGGGCGGACCGCCCACGCCAGCGTCGCGGTCGGCCTGCCGTCGTACGCCTGGGGCACCGAGGTGTACGTGCTCGACATGCTGAGCCTCGCCCAGCCGATCGGCAGCCACATCGGGGACACGGTGGGCCGCCGGCCGGGCCACCAGAAGCCGGTGCCGCTGGCCTGGCTCGTCGCCGACGTCACCGATGCGTCGACCTCCGAGTCCCGCGACGTGGCCGACGCCCGCCGGGCGCTCGGGTGCGGCGACCTGGGCCGCTACCTCCGCGACATCCGCGAGCCGCTCACCCCGAAGCGCTTCGCCGCCAACCTGGTGCACAGCTTCGGCAACACCCTGTTCCGGGTGGAGCGCGACGCCACGAAGGCCGCCGCCCGCCTCTGCGACCAGGACACGCCCTAGAGGAGCCGCTGCATGATCGTGACGTCGAGCCAGCGGCCGAACTTGCGGCCGACCTCGCGCTCGGTGCCCACCATCTCGAACCCGTGGGCCCGGTGGAGGGCCACCGACGCCTCGTGCCCGCCGACGATGCGGGCGAACACGGCGTGGAAGCCGTGCGACCGGGCGACCTCGAGCAGCTCGCCCAGCAGGAGGCCCCCGATGCCCTGGCCCTGGTGGTCGCGGTGGACGTACACCGAGTCCTCCACGCTGGTCTTGTACGCCGGGCGCTGCTTGTAGGGCGACAGCGAGGCGAACCCCACCACCGCCCCCGAGCCGTCCTCGGCCACGATCACGGCGTGGGCGCCGCTGCGGTCGGCCAGCCAGTGCCGCTGTTCCTCGAGGGACCGGGCCACCAGGTCGAACGTCACGACCGACGTCTCGACCTCGACGTTGTAGATGGCGCGGGTGGTCTCGGCGTCGTCCAGCGTCGCCGGCCGGGTGGAGAGACCCGACTCCGCGAGCTGCTCGCTCACCCCGCGGCGAGCGCCGGTTCGACCAGCGCCAGCTCGCCCGCCAGGGCTTCCAGACGGGCCCAGCTCGCGATGGCATCGTCGTTGGTGAGCAGCATCACCTGCAGGCTGCCGACGAGGCCCGGCAGCAGCTCCAGCAGCAGCGGCACGACCGCCGGGTCGAGATCGATGAACGGCTCGTCGAGCACCACCGGCGGCCGCGGTCCCTGCTCGTGGCTGGCTGCGGTGAGCTGGGAGACGATGGCCTGGGCGAGTGCCACGGCGTCGTCGTCGGAGAGGTTGGGCACGCTCGACGACAGCGACCGCAGCGCCGCGATGTGCTGGCGCAGCCGCGACGCCGCCTGGATCTCGGTGCGGCGCTCGGCGGCCCAGTGCACGTCGATGTCGCCGGTCAGCTCGACCCAGCGCTTGTGCCCCTCGCTCTGCGGACCTTGCGCCAGCGAGGCGTCGGCGGCGTCCCACAGGCCCACCTGGTCGATGGCCGAGAGGGTGCGCACCGCGTCGTTCCGCGACGCGCCGGTGGTCAGGTCGTCGGCCGAGATGCGGGTGATCGTGCTCTGCCCGTAGCTGGTGGCGAGCATGTCGATGTTCCCGTCGAAGCTGCGGAACTGGGCGGTGACGTCGGCGTTGCCGTCGACGTCGACGATCCGGCCCGTGCCCACGCCCGGCCGGATGACGACCAGCCGGCGACCGGAGTCGTCGCGGACCTCGGCGTGAACGCCCCGTTCGGTGCCGTGTAGTGCGCCGGCCAGCAGTTGAGCGAACGCCATGCGGGCGGCGGGTGGCATGCCACCGATCACCGTGAGACGGGGATGGAGGTCGATCGACTCCACCCCTTCTTCGGCTTCGATGATCAAACGATCCACCAGCACTACGGCACCATCGTTCCTTCGGTCAGACGCGGTGACGGTCCGCGAGGGCCCCAAGATCCTCGCACGACCCGAGCGGAGGCACCATAGCAACCGAGTCGTAATGTTTGGCCAGCCGACCAGCGGGTGGAAGGGGAGGGAGCCGTCGTGACCACCCGATTCCGGGTTGCTCGGAGGGTCCGCAGCGCAAGTAGGCTGTCACGCTCCGGGCCGGCAGTCCGCCCGGCCCCCTTAGCTCAGTCGGTAGAGCACAGCCATGGTAAGGCTGGTGTCGTCGGTTCGATTCCGACAGGGGGCTCGCAGGTGTCCGCGGCGTACGCCGCGGCACGTGCCGCGTCAGGCGGCGTAGCTCAGTTGGTTAGAGCACTCGGCTCATAATCGAGTTGTCGCCGGTTCGAGTCCGGCCGCCGCCACGTTCCAGATCGTTCCCTTCACCGAAGAGAGAGACAGCAGGAGAGCCCGATGGCCAAGCAGAAGTTCGAGCGGACCAAGCCGCATTTGAACGTGGGCACGATGGGTCACATCGATCACGGCAAGACCACGCTGACGGCCGCGATCACGAAGGTGTTGGGTGAGGCGAACCCGAACGTCCAGGTGATGGCGTTCGACGAGATCGACAAGGCCCCGGAGGAGAAGCAGCGGGGCATCACGATCAACATCTCGCATGTGGAGTACGAGACGCCGAACCGGCATTACGCGCACGTCGACATGCCGGGTCACGCCGACTACATCAAGAACATGAT
>DATHJB010000057.1 GCA_035316325.1 Acidimicrobiales bacterium | reverse complement strand
CGGCTCGTCGGTCTTCGTCACCCGGGGCACCGACCTCGTGGCGGTGGACCGGGCCACCGGGGCGATCACGTGGACCGCGCCCCTGGGTGCGGCTGCGCCCGGCCTGGCCCTCGCCGACGATCGGATCTACGTGGCCGCCGGGGGTGCCCTCGCGGTCTTCCCGGCCGCGGGTTGCGGCGCGGCCACCTGTGCGCCGACGGCGAGCGCGACGCTCGACGCCGACGCCACCGCGGCCCCGGTCGTCGCCGGCGATGTCGTCTACGTCGGCGTGACCGGCGCGGTGCAGGCCTTCGACGCCACGCAGGAGCCGCCGGCGCCCCTGGTCACGCTCCCGGTTGCGGGCGCGCCCACCAGCATGTCGGTGGCCGGCGGCCGCCTGTTCGTGGTCACCACCCAACCCGCCCCGTCCCCCAGCCAACTCCTCACGTTCGCCCCCACCCCAGCGCCCGCAGGTTCTGACGACTAGCTGAACCTCGGGAACTACTGTCGGTGTCACGCGTGACCAGGGGGAGGCGCGAGGCATGGGACGGCATTGGGCATCACGGTTCGGTCTGTTGACTGCGGTGGCGCTGCTGGTGGCGGGCGCGTTGCCGCCGAGCGCCGTGGCGCAGGAGGGGGATCCCCGGGTCGGGTTGGATCCGGGGTGGCTCGATGCCGAGACCGCGATCCGGAACCTCGAGCTCGAGGCCCATCACGACAAGCCGGCCGGCTTCGTCGACCCGGCGAACCCGGGCAACTTCGCCTTCGTGACGTCGGACATGGCCTTCAAGGGCGACCACGCCTTCGTCGGGAACTTCCACGGCTTCAACATCTACGACATCTCCGAGCCGACCCAACCCGTCAACGTGACCAACGTCGTGTGCCCGGGCGGCCAGGGTGACCTGTCGGTCCACGGGAACCTGCTCTTCATGTCGGTCGAGGAGACCCGGGCCCGGGTGGACTGCGGCACGGACCCGACGGTCGGCACCCGGTTCCAGGGCGTGCGCATCTTCGACATCAGCGACGTCGCCAACCCGGTGCAGGTGGCGGCGGTCCAGTCGTGCCGGGGCTCGCACACCCACTCGCTGGTGGTCGACCCCGACGACAGCGAGAACGTCTACGTCTACGTGGCCGGGACGGCCGGGGTGCGGCCGGCGGGCACGATGGCCGGCTGCAACAACAACCCCGCCACCGGCGAGAACCCGTCGCGGTGGCGCATCGAGATCATCAAGGTGCCGTTGGCGGCGCCGCAGACCGCCGCGATCGTCAGCGAGCCGCGGTTGTTCACCGATCCGGTCACCGGGGCGATCGACGGGCTCCAGAACACCCTGCCGACGCCGACCCATCCGTCCGGGGCACCGTGGGGTCCGAGCCCGATCACCGACGCGTGCCACGACATCACCACCTATCCCGAGATCGGCCTGGCCGCGGGCGCCTGCGAGGGCAACGGCATCCTGGTCGACATCTCGGATCCCGTGAACCCGGTCCGCATCGACGAGGTCGCCGATCCGAACTTCGCGTACTGGCACTCGGCCACGCTCACCAACGACGGCTCGAAGGTGCTGTTCACCGACGAGTGGGGAGGCGGAACCGCAGCCCGCTGCCGGGAGACCGACCAGCCGCAGTGGGGCGCCGACGCGATCTTCACGGTGGCCGGCGGACAGATGGACTTCGCCAGCTACTACAAGCTGCCGGTGCCCCAGACGGTGCAGGAGAACTGCGTCGCCCACAACGCCTCGCTGATCCCGGTGCCCGGTCGCGACATCCTGGCCCAGGCCTGGTACCAGGGCGGCATCTCGTTGGTCGACTTCACCGACGCGGCCCATCCGGTCGAGATCGGCTTCTTCGACCGGGGCCCGATCAACGCCTCGTCGCTGGTGCTCGGCGGCTACTGGTCGGCCTACTGGTACAACGGCGAGATCTACGGCAGCGAGATCGCCCGGGGCTTCGACGTCTTCGGGCTGCTCCCGAGCGAGCACCTGACCGAGGCCGAGATCGCGGCCGCACGCGAGGTGCAGGTCGACGAGTTCAACGCCCAGCACCAGACGAGGACCACCTGGGCGCCGAGCTTCGCGGTGGCCCGGGCCCGGTTCGACCAGCTGGTGCGCACCTGCACCGAAACGGTGACGGGCCGGCAGACGAAGGTGCTGGTGGTCACCGGCGTCACCTGCCTCGACGGGGCGACGCTGCTCGGCGGGGCCGTGGTACGCCAGGGCGGGTCGCTGCTGTCGCTGGACTCGTCGATCACGGGGGCGGTGGTCGCGACCCGGGCGAGCGCCGTGCACCTCTACGACACGACGGTCCGCGGCGTGGTCTCCGTCGACCGGTCGACCGGGAGCGTCGCCGTGGTCGACTCCACGGTCCGAGGAGCGTTGACGCTCACCAACTCCGCAACGGGCGACGTGGAGCCGATCGTCGCGGACAGCTCGGTGCACGGTGCCCTGGTGTGCAAGGGCAACACCCCGGCTCCGATCAACCTCGGCGCCGCCAACGACGTCAGCGGCGTGGCCACCGGCCAGTGTGCCGCCCTCGACTGATCGCCTATCGGCTCGGCTCCTAGAGCTGCTCCGGTAGCTCCTGGAGGCGGCCGATCTCGGTCGCTTGATCGGCCTCGATCTCGCGGGCGAAGCGGTCGGCCTCGGGTTCGAGGCCGCCGCCGGCGGCGTAGAGGTCGGTGACCATCGTGAGCGCGCCCTGGTGGTGGGCGATCATCAGGTCGAGGAACAGGCGCTCGAACGCCGGGCCCTGGGCCTGTTCGAGTTGGGCGAGCTGCGCTGCGGTGGCCATGCCGGGCATCCCCGTGTGGTCCTGGTGGTCGCCGTCGTCGGCGTCGTCGGGGACGGCCTCGTCACGGTCGGTCAGCCACCGCGACAGACGCTCGATCTCGTCCTCCTGGGACACCGTGATCCGCTCGGCGAGCAGCGGCAGGTCGTCGCGCTCGGTGCGGTCGGCGACGAGCGCGGTCATCGTCAGGGCCTGTCGATGGTGGACGATCATGCGCTGCATGAAGGACACGTCGGCGGCGTTGTGGTCCGGCGCCTCGATGCCGGCGGCCTCGTCGTCGTCGAGCTCCCGTCCCGGCTCGCCCGGCGCCCCGGGCTGCACGGTGCGGACGCCGCCGTCGTCGCCCTCACCACCGACGGCCAGGAAGACACCCACCCCGGCGGCGACCGCGACGGCCCCCGCGATCACCATCTGACGCGCCCGCGACACCGGCGCGCACCGTAGCCGGAACCTCTCGGCTCTGGAGCCCGACGGTCCTCGACGACGACGCTGACGCAAGCTCTCGACTTCAGGGATGAGCAGCCAGGAGCGCCAGCGTTTCTACGAGACCTCCCGTGTAGTTGTGAGCGCCGAAGAGGACCTCGTCGGGCCCGGGAAACCGGCCCTCGCCGACGAAGCCCTCGATGACGATCTCGACCACGACCCAGGCGAAGAAGGCGAGGGCGGGGACGGCGATCAACAGACCGATGGCACCCAGACAACCCTGCACCGCCTCCGAGTCGAGCAGCCAACTCAGGACGAGAACGGCGACGAGCACACCCACCGGGACGACGACGATGACCACAACCAGTCGGCGCTACCACGCGTGTAGCGATGCGACAGGCGGACCTCACCGGTCAGGGACGGGGGCTGAGGACGCAGAGCTCGTTGCCTTGGGGGTCGGTGAGGACGGTCCAGGTGGCGGTGGGGGCCTGACCGATGTCGAGGGGGCGGGCGCCGAGGGATTCGAGGCGGGCGAGTTCGGTGGCTTGGTCGTCGGTGGCGAACGGGGCGACGTCGAGGTGGACGCGGAGCTTGGTGGTCTTGGGGTCGGGGTTGTGGCGGATGTCGAGGTAGGGGCCCGCGGCGGAGGTGTCGCGGAGCCAGACGTGGACGTCGTCGTGGCCGAGGACGGGCCACCCGGTCGCCTCCGCCCAGAACGGGGCAATCGCTTCGGGGTCGGGGGAGTCGAGGACGACGGCGGCGACGGGGGACAGGGACCCGAAGGCCGACGCGGGGTCGGCGCCGACCGAGCCGGCGTGGCTGACGACGCAGAGCTCGTTGCCGTCGGGGTCGGCCATCACCTCCCAGGTCACGTCGGGGCCCTGGCCGATGTCGATCCGGCGGGCGCCCAACCCCTCCAGCCGGGCGACCAGCTCCGCCTGATGTTCGGACGACCGCGACGCCAGGTCCAGGTGCACCCGGTTCTTCCCCACCTTCGGCTCGGGGACGGGGACGAAGACGAGGGGAAGCTGGCCGTCGGGGACGGGAGGCGAGATCACCACTTCGTCGGGCTCCTCGAAGGTGATCGGCCAGTCCAACGCGGCCGACCAGAAGCGGGCCAGCCCGGCGGGGTCGGCGGCGTCGACGACGAGGTGGACGAGACGGGTCGGCATCGGCACGGTCTACCGCACCCCAGATGGACAACTGAGTTGACGACACCGCACCAGGTCACCCGGGAGGAGCTGGTGGTCGTCCTGTCGGGCCGGGCGCAGGTCCACGTCGGCGACACCGTCACCGACGCCGGTTCGGGCGACGCCATCGTCGTGCCGCCCGACACCGACTTCGCCCTCGGCAACCCGGGCGACGAGCCGCTGCGGGTCCTCGCCTGCACGTCCGTCGCCGGCCAGGCCCGCCTCGACGGCGGCGGGACCGCGCCCCTCCCCTGGATGAGGTGACGCCCCGGCTCCGGCGTCGGGCTACAGCAGCCCGCGCCCCGTCACCAGCGGCAGGTCGAGCGCGGTGAGCAACCCCGGGGGAGCCGAGACGACCGCCGGCACCGCGTTGACCAGGCGCATCGCGGTGGCCTTCAGGCCGGCGGTGTTGTGGTCGCCGTCGGTGCCCAGGAGTTGCAGGTCGACCGTGTACATCGGTTCGCCGGTGACCTCCACCCGGTAGCAGCCGTCGCCGGTGGGCTGGGGCCAGTCGGGCGCCAGGTCGTCGCGCAGGCGGGTGACGTGCTCCAACACGACGATCGGCACGCCGTCCCGCATGCCCCGCACCTCGAACCGCAGCGCAGCCACGGTGCCCTTCTCCACGACCCCCGCAGCGATGTCGAACGACTCGGGCGCCGGCACCCGCTCGTACCACTCCTCGACGGCATCCAGGGACGTGCCCAGCCCCGCGGCGATCTGCTGCACCACCGACCCCCACGCCGTCGTCAGGACCCCCGGCGTCAGCAGCAGCGGCACCGAGTCCATCGCCTGGCCGAAGCCCATGATGTCGAACAGCACCATCGGTTGGTCGTAGGTGGCGTAGTTGAGGATCTCCATGCAGCGCACCTGCCCGATGCGCTCGGAGATCGACGTGATCGTGAGCGGCAGCCAGTCGTTGGCGAACCCCGGGTCGATGCCGTTGACCCACAGGCTCGCCCCGCCCTCCAACGCCGCTGCGCGCACCGGGTCGATCAACGAATCCGGCATCACGCCGTCGGGGTACTGCAGGAACACCGGCCCGCTCGACACCACGTTGATCCCGGCCCGCAGGAACCGGGCCAGGTCGTCGAGGGCCTCGGTGAGCCGGTGGTCGGCCATGGCGGTGTGGACGATGCAGTCGGGCTGCAGGGCCAGCAGGGCGTCGGCGTCGGTCGAGGCCGCCACGCCCAGCGACCGGTCCAGCCCCGCCAGCGAACCGGCGTCCATCCCCTCCTTCGCCGACGACGACACCCACACCCCGACCAGCTCCAGGTCGGGCCGGGCGTCGATCCCCACCAGCGCGTGCCGGCCCACGTTGCCGGTGCTCCACTGCACCACTCGATAGGTCATGGCCGGAGGCTACGACGAAATCTGACGCTCCGTCAGGTGTCCCGATGAGCGCCTCCGCGCAGATACTGAAGGCATGCGACGTTCACTCTTCGACGAGGAGCACGAGCTCTTCCGGTCGAGCTTCCGGCAGTTCCTCGACAAGGAGGTCGTCCCCCGCAACGACCGCTTCGAGAGCGCAGGCCTCATGGACCGCGACGTGTTCGCCAAGGCGGGCGCCGCCGGCTTCCTGGGGATGGACGTCGAGGAGCGCCACGGCGGCGGGGGAGTGAAGGACTTCCGCTACAACCTCGTGATCGCCGAGGAGATCCAGCAGGCGGCCGTCAACGCCGCCGGCCTGGGCCTCACCCTCCACAACGACATCTGCCTCCCGTACTTCACCGGCCTCACCAACGAGGAGCAGAAGGAGCGCTGGCTCCCGAAGATCTGCTCGGGCGAAGCGATCACCGCCGTCGCCATGACCGAGCCCGGCATCGGCTCCGACCTGGCGTCGATGACCACGACGGCGATCCGCGACGGCGACCACTACGTCGTCAACGGCTCCAAGACCTTCATCACCAACGGCATCAACGCCGACCTGGTGATCACCGCCGTGAAGACCGACCCCACCCAGCGCCACAAGGGCATGTCGCTGCTGATCCTCGAGCGGGGGATGGAGGGCTTCGAGCGTGGCCGGAACCTGGAGAAGGTGGGCCTCCACGCCCAGGACACGGCGGAGCTGTTCTTCAGCGACGTGCGCGTCCCCGTCGCCAACCGCCTCGGCGACGAGGGCGAGGGCTTCCGCTACCTGGTGACCAACCTCCCGCAGGAGCGGCTGTCGATCGCCGCCACCGCCATCGCCGCCGCCCGCGCCGCCTTCGAGTGGACCCTCGCGTACGCCAAGGAGCGCACGGCGTTCGGCCAGCCCGTCGGGTCGTTCCAGAACAGCCGCTTCCGGCTGGCGGAGATGGCGACCGAGATCGAGATCGGGCAGAGCTACGTCGACCGCAGCGTGCTGGCGCTCAACGACGGCGAGCTGACCGCCGAGGAGGCGGCGATGGCGAAGTGGTGGTGCACCGAGCTCCAGGGCCGGGTGATCGACACCGGCGTCCAGCTCCACGGCGGCTACGGCTACATGACCGAGTACCCGATCGCCCGGGCCTACACCGACGCCCGCATCACCCGCATCTACGGCGGCACCACCGAGATCATGAAGGAGATCATCGGCCGCAGCCTCGGAGTGTGACAGCGGAGGCGCAGCCTTCACCGCTTGGGGCGGTGGCGGGGTGGTTGGTACGGGTCTGATGGGTCGACGGCGGGCCCGGCTCAGGCGAAGTTGCGCGGGGCCATCTGGTCGGCCGGGATCGTGCCGAGCCGGCCGGCGTTGTAGTCCTCGATCGCCTGGACGATCTCGTTGCGGGTGTTCATGACGAAGGGTCCGTACTGGACCACCGGCTCGTCGATGGGCACGCCGCCGAGCACCAGCACGTCGAGCGCGTCGTGCCCGCCCTCGAGCGTTGCCGCCGCCCGGATGGTGACGCGGTCGCCGTCGCCCAGGATGGCCAGGTCGTTGTCGGCGACCGGCCGCTGCTCCGGTCCCACGGTCCCCTGACCGGTGAGCACGAACACCATCGCGGTGTAGGTCGGGTTCCACGGCAGCACCAGCTCGGCGTCGCGGGCGATCGTGGCGTGGAGGTAGGCGATCGGCGTGTGGGTGGAGCCGGGCCCCTCGTGGCCGCCGACGTCGCCGGCGATGAGGCGCACCAGCGACCCGCCGTCGGGGCTGCTGAGCAGCGTCATCGAGTCGGCGGTGATGGCCTGGTAGCGCGGTGGGGTGAACTTCAGGGCGGCGGGCAGGTTCACCCACAGCTGGACGGCGTGGGCCGGCCCGCCCTGGCGGTAGGAGCGCTCGGTCGGGAGCTCGTCGTGGAGGATGCCCGCGCCGGCCGTCATCCACTGGGTCTCGCCTTCCCCGATGACCCCGCCGCCGCCGTTGGTGTCGTGATGTGCGATCTCGCCGTCGAGCACGTAGCTGACGGTCTCGAAGCCGCGGTGGGGGTGCCACGGCGCGCCCGCGGCCTCGCCCGGGCCGTTGACCTGGGGGCCGAGGTGGTCGAGGAGGACGAACGGCGACGTCGCCGAGAGCGGCAGGTCGCCGGGGAACGGCCGGGCGATCTCGAACCCGGCACCCTCGAGCTGGCGGTGGGAGGCGACGACCCGCGCCACCCGGCGGGCGGTGGGCGCCTCGCCGACCAGCGGGTCCAGGCGTGGCAGTGCGAGCGGGTTCTCGACGGTGATCGCGGGCATGGCATCGACCTCCTGGGCGGTCGGTCCGTATTTGGTTGACGTGTCAACCAGGACGCTAGCGGCAATCGTTGTCATGTCAACCAGTTCCGCCTACCGTGGGGTCATGGGTCGATCGCCCCGCTGGCTCGACGAACGGGAGCACGCCGCCTGGCGTGGCTTCCTGGCGATGTACACCCAGCTCACCGCGCAGCTGGCCAAGGATCTGCGGGACACGGGCCTGTCCGGGGCGGACTACTCGGTGCTGGTCGGCGTGTCGGAGGCCCCGGACGGGCGGATCCGGGCCCACGAGCTCGGCGACGAGCTTCAGTGGGAGAAGAGCCGGCTGTCGCGCCAGATCAGCCGGATGGAGAAGCGGGGCCTGGTGGCACGGGACATCTGCCCGACCGACGCTCGGGGTTCCTTCGTGGCCCTGACCGATCTCGGGCGGCGCACCATCGAGCAGGCGGCCCCCCTGCACGTCGAGCAGGTGCGGCGTCGGTTCGTCGCCGCGCTCACCCGCGGTCAGCTCGACGACCTGGCCGCCATCTCCCGAGCGGTCCTCACCCGGCTCGACGATGGCGATGGCAGCGGACCGGCCTCGCAGTAACGCAGATGTTTTACCTCTCTTGACGATCGCTTCAATCTCTGCGTGAATGGGTCCGGCACGGACTCGGCCCTCGGGGGGAAGATCCATGGCACGCACAGTCGGCCGCGCGCTCGGTCTCGTACTCGCCCTGCTGCTCGGCAGCCTGGCGGCGGTCGCTCCGCCGGTGGGCGCCACGGGAGCCACGGGAGCCACGGAAGCCCACCGCCCGGGTCGCTCGGTCCGTCCGGTGATCTTCGTCCACGGCGGTGCCGGCTCGGGCGCCCAGTTCGAGAGCCAGGCGCTGCGGCTCACCAGCAACGGCTACCCGGCCGACCGCGTCGCCGTCCACGAGTACGACTCCACCTTCGGCCTCAACACGATGGCCGAGGTGTGGGCCGGGCTCGACGTGCTCATCGCGGACCTCCTGGCCGACACCGGCGCCGACGAGGTCGACCTGCTGGGCCACTCCCTGGGCACCGCCGTGTCGCAGGGCTACCTCAACAGCTCGCCCGAGCGGGCCGCCCGCGTCGCCCACTACGTCAACATCGACGGGGCCACCGCCACGACCCTGCCCGGCGGCGTCCCCACCCTGGCCGTGTGGGGCGAGGGGTCGCCGACGCGCCAGATCGTGGGGGCGCAGAACTACTACGCCCCCACGCAGTCGCACGTGCAGGTGGCCACCGCTCCGGAGACCTTCGCCCAGTTCTACGAGTTCTTCACCGGCCGGGCGCCCCGCACCACGAAGGTGCTGCCGGAGCTGGGCCGCCCGCAGCTGTCCGGGCGGGCCAGCCTGTTCCCCAGCAACGCCGGTGCCGCAGGCGATCGACTGGATGTCTGGGAGGTCGACGGCCGCAGCGGCTCGCGTCGGGGTCGGCGGCCCGCCGCCACGTTCGCCCTCGGGACCGACGGCGCCTGGGGACCGTTCAAGGCCCATCGCGGCCGCCACTACGAGTTCGCCGTCGTCCACGCCACCGGCTCGACCCACCACTTCTACTTCCAGCCGTTCGTGCGCAGCGACCACCTGGTGCGGCTGCTCACCTCCACGCCCGGCACCGGCATCGACCTGCTGCGGGAGAAGGGCCCGAACCACGCCTCCCTCACCGTCACCAGGTACAAGGAGCTGTGGGGTGACCAGGGTGCCGGCAGTGACACGCTGGCGATCGACGGGCAGCAGGTCCTCAACGCCGCCAACGCACCCCGCACCAAGCGGGTGAACGCGGTGTTCGCCTTCGACGTCGGCAGCGACGGGGTCACCAACCTCGCGGCACCGATACCCGCGCTGTTCGCCCTGCCGTTCCTCACCGGCATCGACGTCGCCATCCCGGCCACCACGCCGCCGAACGACCCGGTTCGCATCACCACCACCGCGCGCACCGCGCCGGACCGGCGGGTGACGGTCAACGTGCCCAACTGGGCATCGTCGGAGCACCACGTGACCGTGCAGCTCTGGGACTTCGACGGCCGTTAGGGGCTAGAGCCGGGCCTTCAACCGCAGCGACCGGGTGCGGCCGAGGGTCAGCGCGCGCACAGCGGGACGACCCGGGGACCGCGGCCGGGGTGGAGGCGGAGGCGGGTGGTGCTCACTTGTCCGCTCCGGCGACCCGGTCCTCCAGCGACGTCGTCTGG
>DATHJB010000056.1 GCA_035316325.1 Acidimicrobiales bacterium | reverse complement strand
GTCGTCGTCGAGCAGGAGCTTCCGCGGCCCGGGGGTGAAGGCGTCGGGGAGGTCGAGGCCGGCGCTGCTCATCAGGGTGACGTGCTGGGCCATCTCGGCCGTGGCGAGGAGGTCGACGTCGGCCTGGGTGCGGTGGGGGTCCGCGTCGGTGAACCCGACGATCCCTTGCGACGCCGCCTGCCGGGAGACGGCGGCGAGGTCGAGCGGCGTGGGTGGCACCACGCCGGCGAGCCACCCGTCGAGGCGCCAGAGGCGGCCGGTGGGGGTGCCGTGCTCGTCACGCTCGATGCCGGGCTCGTCGGCCGTGGCTGCTCCGGCCAGGTCGAGGGCGAGGCTGTTGAGCACCCAGAGGCCGCCGCTGCGGTGCTGCACCCGGACCGGCCGGTCGGGCACGAGCTCGTCGAGCCGCCACCGGTCGAGCGGCCCGGCGATCGACTCGTGGTACCCGACGGCCCGCAGCCACTGCCCCGGTGGCGTGTTCACCGCGGCCTCCTGCAGCTGACCGACGGGCACCGAGGCCGCAGCCGCCGCCGTCGCCCGCAGGTGCACGTGGTGGTCGTGGAGACCCGGGACGATCGCCCCGCCCCCGGCGTCGACGACGTCGTCCTCACCTCGTCGGTCGAGGCCGGGGCCCACGTCGAGGATGCGGCCGCCGGCGATCCGCACGTCGACGCCACCGTCGCCGCCGACGATCAGCATGCGGGCGGCCGTGGAGGGGCGACGGGGTGCTCGCCGGTCGGCGTCTTCACGACCCAGTCGCCGTCGGGCGTGCGGTGGGCGGCGGCGGGCTCGACGGGGGTGGCGAGGGTCGCCCGGACGGCGTCGACCATGGCGACCTCCACCAGGTGGCCGCCACCCTCGGCGACGGAGGCCAGCGCTCCGACAGCGGCGGAGAGGCCCGAGATCGGGTCGGCGACGGCGTCGGCGCAGAACACCGGGAGACCCTCGTCGTCCCGGGCCACCAGGCCGGCGGCGGCCGCGGCGTCGTCGCCGAAGGCCACCCGGTGCGCGGCCTCCCCGGTGCGGCCGTAGCCGGTGATCGACACCCAGGTGCGCCCGGGGCGCGACGCCACGACGGCCTCGGCGCGGATGCCCAGCTGGGCCAGGGCCCGGGGGCGGGACGACTCGACGACGACGTCGGCCCGGTCGACCAGCTCGGCCAGCGCCGTGCGGCCCGCCGCGGTGGCGAGGTCCAGCGTGACCGAAGCGTGCCCCGCGTGGAGCCACTCGTAGAACCCGGGATGGCCGGCCCGGGCGCCGTCCGGCCGCCGGGTGCTCTCCACCTTCACGACCCGCATGCCGGTCCGCCCCAGCAGGTGGGCGCACAGCGGCCCGGCCCACATGGCCGACAGGTCGACCACCAGCTCGCCGTCGACGTCAGGCGTCGTGCCGGCCTCGCCCAGCCGGTGCAGCGTGAACGCGGCCGCCGGGGCGACCCGGCCCGGGCCCGGCAGCTCGGCGACCGGGATGCCCAGCAGGGTGCCGCGGTCGACGAGGTCGGCTCCAGTCATCCGGGCTGCGGCGCGGGTCAGAACGGCCCACGGGTCGTCGTCGACCACGGCCTCGACGAGGGCGCCCACCGACTCCGCGTCGCTGGGGCGGGCGAGGTTGACGGCGACCCAGCCGTCGGTGGTGGGGAGCAGCCGGCACGACCCGTTGGCCGACGTCCGGCCCCGGCGGCCGAGGCCGAGGAGCGCCGCCCGGCCGGCGAGCAGCTCGGCGACGTCGACCTCCACCGGTAGCTCCCGGGCGGTCGCCTGCAGCGCCGGGACGACCGCCGCGGCGGGGGAGAGGGGCGGTCCGTCGGGGTGGCCCGTCAGCCACATCGCCCCGCTGGCCGCCCAGGCTGCGACCGGGTCGGCGCCATCGGTCATGAAGTGAGGTTACGGTGCCGGGGGTGCTGCTCTCGGTGAGTGATGCTCTGGCCCTCGCGGCGGCCGGGCCCGACGAGGTGGGGGTGCTGACCGGGCACCCGGTGCTGGCGGTCGACGTCGACGGTGCCGCTCCGTCCGACCTGGCGCGCCTGGCGACGCTCACGTCGGCCCTGCCGTGCGTGACGGTCGGCGTGTCCCGGCGGCCGCTGGCGTTCGATGCCCCACCGCCACCGTTCGACGTCCTGCTCAGCGACGTGCCCGAGGTCGCCGTGCCGCCGTGGCGGTCGTGCCTCGAGGGGGTCGACGGAGCACTCCGGGAGCTGGAGGAGGCGGTCGGCCGGGCGCCTCAGGCAGCGGCGGTGCTGGTGGGTGTGCTGCGCCTGGGGAGGGGGCGGTCGCTGGAGGACGGGCTCGCCGTCGAGTCGCTGGCGTACGCCACCCTGCAGGCGGGAGCCGAGCACCGGGCCTGGCTCGACGGCCGAGCCCAACGGGAGCGGCGCGTGCCCGCCCCCGCCGGGAAGGACCCCGTCGACGTCGTGCGCGACGACGGGACCCTGGTCGTCACGCTGCGGCGACCCGAGGTGCGCAACGCCGTCGACACCGCCGTCCGGGACGGGCTGGTGGCGGCGTTCGACCTGGCGACCCGGGACGACACGGTCGCCTGCGTGGAGCTGCGGGGCGACGGGCCGGACTTCAGCAGCGGCGGCGACCTCGACGAGTTCGGCACCACCCCCGACCCGGCCACCGCCCACCTGGTGCGGGCCAGCCGCAGCCCTGCCCGGGCGCTGGCCGGCTGCGCCGAGCGCACCACCGCCTACGTGCAGGGGGCGTGCATCGGGGCCGGTGTCGAGCTGGCGGCGCTGGCCAACTGGGTGGTCGCCCGGCCCGACGCCCGGTTCCGCCTCCCCGAGGTGGCCATGGGCCTGATCCCCGGCGCCGGCGGCACCGCCACGATCCCCCGTCGCATCGGCCCGGAGCTCACCGCCTGGATGGCCCTCACCGGCACCGTCGTCGACGCCCCGACCGCCCTCCGCTGGGGCCTGGTCGACGCCATCGTCTGACCCGGCAGCTACTCGACGCCGTGCTCGGCGAAGCCCTCGACGGCCTTCTGGTACTCCTCGGGGGAGACCTCGCGGACCTGGGTGTTGACCATCCAGCGGTGGCCGAACGGGTCGCGGAGGGTAGCCCGGCGGGTGCCGTAGAACGTCTCGCTGGCCGCCTCTAGGACCGTCGCGCCCTTGGCCTCCGCCTGGGCGACCACGGCGTCGACGTCCGGCACGTACACGTACAGGGCGAACGTGCTGTCGGGGAGGTCGACCGGGCTCATGCCGAAGCCCGGGTACTCGTCGGCCAGGTAGATGTGCGAGCCGCCCAGCCGGAGCTCGGCGTGGCCCACGCGGCCGTCCGGGTCGACGAACCGCTCCCCGTCCTCGACGGCCCCGAACACCTCCACGTAGAAGTCGATCGCCTCGGCGGCCCCTCGCACGCACAGGTAGGGCGCGACCGCCTCCGCCCCCTTCGGTATGTAACTCACGTCGTCAGCCATACCGGTCACGGTACGCCCGCCCCCTCCCAGGGTCTTGAACGAATGTGACCCCGCCGAGCTCTGATCGCTCAGAAGCTGTCCCAGGCGATACGGAGCCGTTCAAGCTGCTGCGTCTGCCTGTTTCGAATCACGATCTCCTCTTCGTCAGTGAGGCTCAAGTAGACGTCGAGCAGTATCAGCCCTCGGCGGACGACCTCGGTGGCTCCGAGATCCCCGTCCATCTGGGTGGCCATGCGGCGGACGGCGGTCGCGACCGGTGGCGAGAGCGTGACGACGGCTCTGCCGTTGCCGCCCGCGGCAGGTGGAGCCGTCTCGGCGGCATCGGGTCGTGAGCGTGCTGGCATCAGGCGATCCTCGGTTGGGGCTGGGTCTGTCTGCGAGGTTAGAAGCAGTATGAAGGCTGTCATTCAACTGCTTTTGCACTGTCATTGGACTGTCATCTAACCTCGCTTGGCGCGGCGAACCCACCGCGCAGCCAAGTGGACACGGGCGGAGGTGGCGGTCAGATGGGCGTTCAGGGGGCCGGAGCTGACGACGTCGTGGAGCCTTGGGACTGCAACCGCGCAGTCACACGTACCGTCATCGACACCACTGCCAGTGTCGAGGGCCGAACTCGTATAGCGGTATTTGCCGCAGTCGTAGTCGTTGTCGTCGTGATCCTTGCCGTCCGTTCGATAGGCCGTCATTCTCACGGAACGTGTTAGTCAGATTTCGAGGAGTAGATATCGCGGTGATGGCAGGCTTGTGGTGTGGATTCAGACGGCGGTCCTGTGCTCGCGGTGTATGTGGTTTGGCACCCTGCCTCCGCTCGAGCTGCCGCCCTCGCGGAATGCCTCTTCACGACGCTCTGCACCGACCCTGACTATCCGGCTCGGAGAGGACTTGGGATCCCGGTGCGCTTTCGAACTTCGAGCTCTTCCACCGACGTGCCTGGGCCGGTGCCCACAGGGCGCCCGGGCAGCACTGCCGTAGTCGTTCTGGCTGATGCGAACCTGATCGTCGATGCCGCGTGGCGCGGCTACGTGAGTTCGTTGGCGCATCGTGTGCCGGACGACCTCGTCATACCTGTCGCTCTGGTGCCGGTGGAGCATCTTCCGAGAGAGCTCACCGAGCTGAGGACCTTTCCACTCGTTGACGTCGCCGAGGAGAACCAACCCGCCGAGCTGCTCCGTCGGGTCATGCACGACCTGGCGCTGTTCATCGAAGCGCGATCTCGACAGGTGAAGGTCTTCATCAGCCACGCGAAACAAGATGGCTTGGCGATAGCGACAGTGGTTCGCCGGCATCTGCATGAGATTGCCGGGCTCGACGACTTCTTCGACGCGGCCGACGTCTCCTACGGCTCGCCGCTCGCAGAGGAGATCACGAGAGCAGCGGGCAACGCGTTCGCGTTGCTCGCCATCCAAACCGACAGCTACGCGTCTCGCGAGTGGTGTCGTCTCGAAGTGCTGGAGGCCAAGCGTCGGCGGGTTCCCATCGTGGTCCTCGCGGCTGTCCGGGTGGGAGAGAGTCGGGCGTTCCCGTATCTCGGCAACGTTCCGGTCGTGCGCTGGGAAGACGACTCTTCGCTACCGGCCGTCGTCAGCGCCCTCCTGCGCGAGGTCCTGGGCGCCAGGTACTTCCCGCGACGGGTGCGGCACCTTTGTCGCCTCTACGGGCTGGATCCCGACCATCAGGTGTTCGCCTACCCGCCCGAGCTCCTCACCGCGCTCCTGTACAGCGTCGACGCTTCGGCCGCGGGGCGAGATGTCGGCCACTACCTCTATCCCGATCCTCCGCTCGGCACCGAGGAGCTCGAACTGATCCGCATGATGGAGCCGCGTCTCACGCCGGTGACGCCGACGACCCTCTGGGCATCATGACCCGTGCGGCAGGGCCGGGTCCGACCGTGGGGATCTCGATATCGGATTCCCCCGTCGACGAGCTCGTCGAGTTGGGGCTGAGCTCATTGCACCTCAGTCATGCGTTCATCGAGATCGTCCGGCACATCCTTGCCGCCGGGTGGTCCATCGCCTACGGCGGCGACCGGCGTCGACCGGGATTCACCGAGGCCATGTTCGACTTGGTACGCACGTACGAGCAGCGTGCGGTCCCGGGGCCTGAGCGGGTGACGAACTACCTGGCATGGCCCATCTGGGTCGGCCGACGCCCTGAAGACGACGCGCAGTTCGCCAACGTCGCCACCCTGATCAAAAGCGCCGCTCCACCAGGATCGCCTGATGCTCTGCCGCCCGCATCCGAGCGGACGGAGAGCGAGAGGTTGCTGTGCTCTCAGGCTCTCACCGCGATGCGCGAGCAGATGACCGCTGCCATCGACGCGCGGCTCGTCCTCGGTGGACGGGTCGCGGGGCAGATGGGTCTGGTGCCTGGTGTGGTCGAGGAGGCTGTGCTCGCGATCGACGCGGGCGTGCCTCTCTACGTGGCGGGTGGGTTCGGTGGAGCCGGTCGGGTGATCGCTGCTGCTCTCGACGGACAGTCGCCGCCGGAGCTCGAAACTGACTTTCAGCTCGATCACACGGACGGCTATCGAGGCTTGCTCGATGCGGCTCTCCTGGAGAGCGTCGAGCCCGACCTCGAGGGCATCGCAAGTCGACTTGCCTCGATCGGACTGGCTGGGCTCCGCAACGGTCTGAGCCAGGAGGACAACCGCCGCCTTGCCCGAACCGACGATGCCGAGGAGGTCGTGACGTTCGTCCTACGTGGTCTGAATCGACTCCATGGCTCATCACCTCGGTGACCCGAGTGGGAGGGATCGTGAAATCTCTAGCCCAGAGTTCGACAACCCGGTTTGCCATCGCCGCAGGATGTGGCGCTCTGGTCGGTGTGCTCGTCTATCTGCTGCGGGGAATAGGAGGATTCCCGCTGTACCTGCTCGTGGGTGTCCTCGCCGGTGTGGCGATGGCTGCTGTCCTCCAGCTCTACGTCAGAAGCGTCAGCCTTACAGAGATAAAGGTGAACGTGCCCCAACTGAGTCAATTGACCTTCGTGGTCAACAATGACGCGAGGAGGACGGCATGGGAGCTCTTCGTCGAGGTATCGACGAGGATCTCCACCCAGCCGCTGGGTGACGAAGATGGGTTCCTGCGCGAGGCGATGAACTCTCTCTATCACCTGTTCGGCCGTACCCGTGACCTGCTGGCGCAGGCGCAGCCGAGCAGGATCACGGGGGGCAAGACTGTCGAGTATCTGGCGATGACGATGCTCAACCATGAGCTTCGTCCTTTTCTCTCGAAGTGGCACCCGCTCCTGACGCGATTCGAGCGATCGGGACAGGTTGACGAGATGTCGTGGGAGCACAACTCTACGTTCCGCAAGGAGCTCAACGAGATGCGGCAACGTCTCGTCGAGTTCGCCTTCTCCTTTGCCCGGCTCGCCGGCGTGCCGGATGCGGAGTCGCTCGTATTGGGTTGAGGACGTCCGCTCACGTTGGCCCGCGTCGCCGGCACTGGGCGAGCAGTCTGATCCCGTTCACCGCCAAGGTGATCGCGGCTGCCGCGGCCACGACGAAGAACGCGGTCTCGACCCGCGTGACCATGCGCTGTCGTCGTACAAGCCGGCGCTTGGGCGTGTTGGTGACGGTGGCTGCGATGTCGGCGACGACGTCGAGGAACCGGCCGTTGCGGAGGGACAACCTGGCACCCGCCTCCGCCCAGGACATATCTGTGATCAGAGGCTCTTCAGGGAACGCACCCTTCAAGGCGGGGTTGATCGCCGACGATCGCTCGAAGTCGAAGTCGCCGGTGGCGCGGTCCCAATGCCACTCTCCGTCGGTACAGACGATCAGGATCCGATCCGACGAGTTGGTGGCCAGCCAACGCCTGATCTCCTGGCCGACCCAGCACGAGTTGGCGGAGGCAGGTGACGCGAGCAGCACCAACCACTGTGCACCATCGATCGCGTCGCAGATGCTCCGCCACAGTCGCGGACTGGTGGGCAGATCTTTCTTGTCGCGGAAGACGCGGAGCGGCGGCCACTCGCGGAACACCCGAAGCGGCGGCGGAGTCCTCCAGTAGGACGGGTCGACGCGCTCCAGGCCGCGCTGGAGCCGGGCCGCACCCTCGCCGTCTGCGCCATGGGAGTACGCCATGAAGACGTCGTAGAGCCTCGGCGGAGATTCGTTGAACGGGGGATCGAGTGGCGCCGCGGAAACGCTGGCATGAGCGATGCCGTTGATCGGCTGAAGACTCAGATACGACGGGCGGGGATCGGACGATCGCTGCACTGCGGACATTCTCCTCAAGGGCTATCGAAACTGAACCTGATTCAAGGAAGAAGAGATGTGGATGGCTCAGGTTCCGTCCTTGCCCGCCAAGGAGTGAACCGACGCGAGTCCCCAGCGACCGTACAACCGACGCTCCGCGCTCCTGCGCTCACCGTCGATTCGTTGCTCGACGCCTGTCTGATGGCTTATCAACACCGACGAGGAGAATGTAGGAAAGACGCTTGCTACGCAATGCTACCGACGAAGGTACCAATGTTAATTCCGCGTGAACGACCCTGGTCGCGATGCTACCGACCTTGATTTTCCATCCGAAAGGTGCTCAACGGCGGGTGTAGAACGTTCGCCACTTGCGTTGTACCCGGGGTGCTGCTCGGCGTGGGCCAGCGTCGAGCCCCAACTGCCGGGTGGTGACCGCCGGTCGGTATCGATGGCGGCGGCGGTAACTCGTCGCGCCTCGGGGTGGGGGCACGGGTACCGTCGGGGCGATGACGTGTGAGGGGCCACTTCGGTGCCGGTGCCGTACGAGCACGCGGCGATCGAGCAGCGCTGGCAGGCGCGGTGGGCCGACGAGCGCGTCCATGAGGTCGACCCGGTAGCCAGCGCCGGCGGGGCTCGCCGGGTGTACAACCTGGTCGAGTTTCCCTATCCCTCCGCCGAGGGGCTGCACATCGGGCACGCGCTGACCTACTCCGGGGCCGACGTGTGGGGGCGTTACCAGCGCCGGCGGGGTCACACGGTGTTCCAGCCGATCGGCTTCGACGCGTTCGGCATCAACGCCGAGAACTACGCCCTGCGCGTCGGCGAGCATCCCCGCGACCTGATGGCCCGGACGACCGCCAACTACCGGCGCCAGCTGACGTCGCTGGGCTGCGCCTGGAGCTGGGACGCCACCTTCACCACCAGCGACCCCGACTACTACCGCTGGACCCAGTGGGTGTTCCTGCGCCTGTTCGAGGCGGGCCTGGCCTACCGGGCGGTCGCCCCGGTGCTGTGGTGCCGCTCGTGTCGGACCGTGCTGGCCCGGGAGCAGGTGGAGGAAGGCCGCTGCGAACGCTGCGCGACCGAGGTCGTGGAGCGGACGCTGCGCCAGTGGTTCCTGCGGACCACCGCGTATGCCCAGCGGCTGCTGGACGGCCTGGCGACCCAGGACTGGCCGACCCCGGCGAAGAACCGGCAGCGGGCCTGGATCGGCCGGGACGGCGACCGCCTGCAGGACTGGCTGATCTCCCGGCAGCGCTACTGGGGCCCGCCCATCCCGATCGTGCACTGCGACCGCTGCGGCGAGGTGCCCGTGCCCGACGACGAGCTGCCCGTGCTGCTGCCCGACACCGACGACCCGGCCGCCCTGCTGGCGGGGTTCGCCGACTGGGTATCGGTCCCGTGCCCCCGCTGCGGAGGGCCAGGGAGCCGGGACACCGACGTGTCCGACACCTTCCTGGACTCCTCCTGGTACTACCTGCGCTTCCCCTCGGCCGACGTCGCCGACCGCCCCTGGGACCCCGATCGCACCGCCCGCTGGCTGCCGGTCGACCAGTACGCCGGTGGGCCCGAGCACGTCACCCGCCACCACCTGTACGCCCGCTTCGTCTGCATGGCGCTGCACGACCTGGGGCTGGTGCCCTTCGCCGAGCCGTTCCCCCGGCTGCGCCTGCACGG
Source organism: Acidimicrobiales bacterium (assembly GCA_035316325.1). Classification (NCBI taxonomy): domain Bacteria; kingdom Bacillati; phylum Actinomycetota; class Acidimicrobiia; order Acidimicrobiales; species Acidimicrobiales bacterium. The sequence goes on along the minus strand of DATHJB010000056.1, from coordinate 22,268 downwards.
GATGCTGACGATGGGCGGCGCCAAGATGTCGAAGAGCCGGGGCAACGTGGTCAACCCCGACGAGATGATCGCCGCCCACGGCGCCGACGTGACGCGCCTGGCGCTGCTGTTCACCCGCCCGTGGGACGCCGACGGCGACTTCGACCCGGCCGTCGTCGTCGGCGTCGAGCGGTTCCTGGCCCGGACGTGGCGGATCGTCACCTCACCCGCCGCACCGGCCGCCCCCGACGACGACCCCTACCCCGAGGTCGACCTGGGCCCGACGATCGACCGGGTCACCCGCTCGATCGAGCGGATGCAGCTGAACACCGCCATCGCCGCGCTGATGACGCTGGTCGGGCGCCTGCAGTCCCGGATGACGCCCCCGTCGCCGGCCGCTCGGAGCACGCTGGTCGGACTGCTGGCGCCCTTCGCCCCGCACGTCGCCGAGGAGCTGTGGCGGCACCACCTCGGCCACACCACGTCGGTGCACGTGGCGCCGTGGCCGGCGTCGGCGCCGTCAACCCCCGGCTGAGAGCCCCAGCCGCTCGGCAGCGGTCGACAAAGCCGCGATGTGGTCGTCGACCGACGCCCCGGTGCCGACGGTGCCCATCGTGTTGACGCCGAGGTGGGTGGCGCCGGCGACCTGCCAGCGGGCGGCGTGGTCGGCGAAGCGGTCGGGGTCGGCAGCGTCCCAGTTGATGCGGCCCTCCATGCCGAGCTTCGCCGGGTCGCGCCCCGCGGCCTCGGCCGACGAGGCGATCACGGCGAGCGCCCGGTCGAGGTGGTCGCCCGGCGGGACCATCGGGAACCAGCCGTCGGCCAGGCGCCCGATGCGCCGGTACGCGGGCTCCGAGGCGCCGCCGATCCACACCGGGATCGGTCGCTGCACCGGCAGGGGTGCGAGGCCCGCCCCGGTCACGACGTCGTCCGGCCCCTCGTGGGTCACCGAGGTCTCGGTCCACAGCCGGCGCAGCAGGACGATCTGCTCGCCGAGGCGGCGCCCCCGGTCGCCGAACGACTTGCCCAGCGCCTCGTACTCCACGGCGTTCCAGCCCAGGCCGACGCCGAAGCGGAAGCGCCCCCGGGTGAGCAGGTCGACCTCGGCCGCCTGCTTGGCGACGAGCACCGTCTGGCGCTGGGGCAGGATGATGATGCCGGTCACCAGCTCCACCGACGTCACCCCGGCGAGGTAGCCGAACAGCACGAACGGCTCGTGGAAGGTGGTGGCCACGTCGTACGGCCCGGACCAGCCCTCGTGCACGGCCGGGTCGGCACCCACCACGTGGTCGTAGGCCAGGACGTGCCGGTAGCCGAGGCCCTCGACCGCCTCGGCGTACGCCCGGACGGCACCCACGTCGCCGCCCAGCTCGGACTGCGGGAACACCACGCCGATCTGCACGTCAGCGCACCCCCGCGTCGGCCGCGCCGGCCACCTGGTGGAGCTCGACCACGTTGCCGCTCGGGTCGGACACGAACGCCTGGAGACTCGTGCCGACCGGTTTCGGGTCGCTGACGTCGAGGCCCACGTCCCGCAGCTCGGCGACGGTGGCGTCGAGGTCGCCGACCTGCAGGGCGAAGTGCTGCCCCAGCCGGTCCGGCGGTGCGCCCTCGATCAGGTGGACCTGCTGCCCCCCGGCGTCGAGCCAGGCGCCGCCGAAGGAGAAGTCGGGTCGATCCGGGCGGGGGACGAGCCCCAGCCCCTCGACGTAGAACCGCAGCGCGGCCCCCACGTCGTCGACGTTGATGGACACGTGGTGCAGGGCGAGCGGTCGCACGCCCCCAGTGTGCCGGTCAGGCACCGCCGCGCGAGGCGACGAAGGCGAGCATGCGCTTCGAGTACTCCTCCAACGCCGGGTCCTCGGCGAAGAGCTTGGCGTACTTCTCCTGCGCCTTCTCCCGCTTGGCCGGGATGTACTCGGTGGGCCACAGGCCCTCGTGGGGCCGGTAGTCCTTGAGGACGTTGCGGGCCACGGTCACCTTGTGCACCTCGTCGACGCCGTCGGCGATGCCCATCGTCGGCGCCCCGGCGTACATGGCCTGCAGCGGGGTGAGGTTGGTGGTGCCCAGCGACCCCATGATGTGCAGCGCCCGGTACGACACCTCCCGCAGCGTCTTGGCCATCGTGTACTTGCAGGCGGCGATCTGGGTGCGGGCCTCCTGGGTGCTGGAGTTGTCGATGGTCCAGGCGGTCCACAGCACCATCAGCCGCAGCGACGTGATCTCGGCGTAGGAGTCGGCGATGGCCTCCTGCACCATCTGGTGCTCGCCGATCACCTTGCCGTGCGACTCCCGGCTGAGCGCCCGCTCGCACATCATGTCGAAGGCCCGCTTGCACTGGGCGATCGTCCGCATGGCGTGGTGGATGCGACCGCCGCCCAGTCGACGCTGGGCGAGGACCTTGGCGCCGTCCTCGGGGCCGAGCAGGTGGTCCAGCGGTACCCGCACGTCGTTGTAGACGATGTGGTTGTGGGTGTTGGGGAAGGGCTGGATCTCGACGCCGGGGGTCTTGCGGGGCACCACGAACATGCCGTTGGTGCACATCACGAACAGGATGTCGGCGGCCCGGCCGGCGCTGGTGAACCACTTCTCGCCGTTGATGACCCACTCGTCGCCGTCGCGCACGGCGTGCGTCTGGAAGAGGTTGGGGTCGGAGCCGCCCTGGGGTTCGGTCATCGAGTAGGCCGACCAGATCTCCTGGTTCATCAGGGGGTACAGCCAGCGCTGCTTCTGCTCCTCGGTGCCGTAGGCGGCGAGCATCTCCATGTTGCCGGTGTCGGGCGCGGCGGTGCCGAAGATGGCGGGCGCCGACGCGTAGCGGCCGAGGATCTCGTTGATCAGCGCCAGCTTCAGCTGGCCCAGGCCTGGCCCGCCGAGCTCCTCGTCGAGGAACAGCGCCCAGAGCCCACGGTCCTTCACCTGCTGCTGGAGGGGCTGCACCAGCGCCTTGACCTTGGGGTCGCGGGAGCGGACGGCACCCGGGAACACCAGGTCGAGCGGCTCGATCTCCGTCTCGCAGAACTCGGCCACCCAGTCCAGCTGTGCTTGGAACTCGGGTTCGGTGGAGAAGTCCCAGGCCATCGTCGTCCCCTTCGTCGCGCCGTTGATTCAAATGCATTACTAGCCGGTGCAGACGCATGCACGCCACTCGCCAGAGGGAATCAGGGGTGCGCCGCGTCGGCCTCGGCGGCCAGCTGCAGCAGTGCCGGCGAGAACGTCGCCGCCAGCGGTTCCGGCGACCGCAGCCGGCGTGCCACCGCCGGCAGCGCCTCCAGGTCCCGCCGGAACACCTGGCGATTCGCCTCGATCGTCGGCCGCTCGACGACCCGTCGGCCGTCCCGCACCATCGGCACCAGCAGCGGCTCGGCGTCGGCGACGACCTCGTCGCGGGCGGTGATCCGGTCGCCCTCGGGTGAGCGCCACACCTGCTTGGCGCCGGGGAAGCTGGCCTTGCCCGGCGACCGCTTGCGCACCGGCCGACCCTCGTAGCTCACCAGCTTGTAGGCCGTCTCGACCGTCGGGGCGTCGGCCGACACGCCGAGCTGGGAGCCCACGCCCACGGCGTCGATCGGCACCCCGGCCTGCACCAGCTCGGCGATCGAGTGCTCGTCGAGGCCGCCGCTGGCGAGGATCCGCACGTGCGGCAGGCCGGCGTCGTCGAGGATCGTGCGCGCCGACCGGGCCAGGCCGGCGAGGTCACCGCTGTCGAGCCGGACGCCGACGTCCTGCGCCAGCCCCAGCTCCCGGATCACGTCGGCCGCCGCCCGCACACCCTCGAGTGTGTCGTAGGTGTCGACCAGGAACGTCGCCCGGTCGGGGAACAGGCCGGCGAAGGTGCGGAAGGCGTCGCGCTCGCTGGGGAAGGCCTCGACGTAGGAGTGCGCCATCGTCCCCACGGCCGGCAGCCCGAAGCGCCGGGCCGCCGGCACGTTGCTGGTGCCGACGAAGCCGACCATGGCCGACACCCGGGCCACCGCCAGGGCCGCCTCTACGCCGTGGGTGCGGCGGAAGGCGAAGTCGGCCAGGGCGATGCGGCCCGCAGCGGCGTCGACGCACCGGGCCGCCTTGGTGGCGATGGCGGTCTGGTAGGTGACCTGGTTCAACACGATGGTCTCCACCAGCTGCGCCTCCACCAGCGGGGCCGTGATCTCCAGGATCGGCTCGCCCGCGGTGACGATCCGGCCCTCGGGCACGGCGTGGATCTCGCCGGTGAAGCGGACGTCGGCGAGGCGGGCGACGGCGTCGGGGCGGAAGCCGATCCCGCCCAGCCAGGCCAGCTCGTCGTCGTCGAACCGCAGGGCGCAGACCGCGTCGACGGCGTCGTCCACGCCCGCCGCCACCAGGTAGCCCCGGTCCGGTGGCAGGACCCGGGGGTAGAGGCTGAACACCGCCTCGCCGCCCATCCCCTGATCGAGGTAGCTGACCGCCATCGTCAGCTCGTAGAGGTCGCACGAGGTCCCGGTCACGGCCGGGTCGAGGCTAGACCCCGTTGCTGGTGGAGCGGTGCTTCGCCAGGGCCGACAGCACCGCCGACACCCACTCCGACGGCGCCGGCTCGTCGTGGTCGGCCTTGGCGTCCGTCATCAGCGCCAGCTCCACCGGGACGAGCGCCTCGGCCTGGAGCTGGTCGAGCGATCCGTGGCGGGCAGCGGCGTCGAGCACCTCGCCGGCGAGGTAGGCCCGGGCGCTCAGCCACACCGCCGACGGCCCGACGGCCCGGCTCATGTGGGCGATCCGGGCGTGGTGCAGGTCCTCGGCACACGCGTGCGACAGCAGGTTCGTCCACGCCCAGGCCGGGACGGGCCGGCGGTGCTCCAGCAGATGGTCGGCGTAGCGCCCGGCGAGCACCAGCTCGGCGTCGGCCACCAGCTCCTCGGGGTTGCCCCGGTGGGCCCTCCGACCGAACATGGCGCCTCCTCACAACGTGCTCACCGCACCACTTACCCAGCCACGACGTGGTCAAGCGCGCCAGGTCGGGCTTATCGGAAGTTGTCGGCGGGGGTTGTGCCGATCTCACGACGGAAGGCGGCGACGAAGGCGCTGGGAGTGGCGTTCCCGCCAGCGGCTACAGGCCGTCGAAGGCGGCGGCGTAGTGGAAGGTGCCGGTGAGGTCGGTGGTGTGGGCGGTCAGCGGGCGGACCTGGAAGTACTCGCCCCACGCCGGGTCGGGTGGGGCGATGCCGTGGCGGGTCGACAGGGCGAAGCCGAACCGCCCGTAGTAGTCGGGCTCGCCCAGCAGCGCGACGAGGGGCTCGCCCAGCGCGTCGGCGGCGCCGAGGACGGCGTGCATCAGCGCCGAGCCGACGCCCCCACGCTGGTGCTCCGGCCGCACGCCGAGCGGCCCGAGGCCGAGCGCGGGCTGCCCGCCGGGGTCGAGGTGACCCCGGCTGCAGACCACGTGGCCGACGACCAGGCCGTCGACCACAGCCACGAACGCCAGGCCCGGCACCACCGCGCCCGACGCCCGCAGCTGGTCGACCAGCGTCACCTCCACCGGTTCGGCACCGGTGTCGTCCGGCACCGACGACGCGAACGCCGCGGCGTGGACCGCCCGCACGTCGTCCGCATCTCCCGGGGTCTCGAGGCGCACCAACATGGCCGTGATGTCTAGTCCCGGCTACATGGCCATGTGGATGAACGACCACTGGTGGCCGTCGAGGTCGAGGAAGCCTCGCATGTACATGAAGCCGTCGTCCTGGGGCTCGCCCAGCTCCCGGCCGCCGGCGGCGACGACCTTGTGGAGCATGTCGTCGACCTGCTCCCGGCTGTCGGCCGCCAGGCCCACGATCACCTCACGGGCCTGCGAGGTGTCGACCACGTCGAGCGGCACAACGAAGCCCCCGAAGATCGGCTCCGTGACCAGCATCACCGACGTCTCGTCGCCGAGGATCATGCGGGTGCCGTTCTCGTCGGTGAACTGCTCGTCGAACACGAAGCCGAGAGCGGAGAAGAACTCGACCGCCTTGGGCAGGTCCTTCACGGGAAGGTTGATGAACGTCTGCACGGTGGTCTCCTTCAGGCTTCGACGAGGGTCTTGAGGGCGGTGAGGCGCTCGCGCCAGTAGGACTTGAGGCGGGTGACCTCGGCGGCGTCGGCGAGCTTCTCGTGGATGATCGCCACCTGGGTCTTCGTGTCGCTCTTGGCGGCGAAGGCGACGACGATGCGGCTGGCACCGCCGTTCCAGTCGGCCCGGAACGACTTGGGCGAGGTAGCCGTGCGGACGGCGACCTCGGCGTCGGGCAGCCACCGCTCTCGCACCGTCTCGTCGGCGAAGGCTTCGAAGGCCACCTCCGGCGTGACGGCCACGGTGCGGCTGGCGCTGGCGGTGAAGTCGCCGGCGTGGTTCTGGCCGATCGCCCGCAGGCCGCGGGCGTGTTCGTACGCCACCGAGACGCTCTGCGACGACCAGCTGTCGACACCCTGCTCGGTGCGCAGCCAACGGGCGATCTCGGTGTGGTTGTGGTCGGTGGCACCCCAGGCGTCGAGCAGCGCGAACCACTCGTCCCAGGCGCGGCCGGTGCGCTCGCGGATGGCGGTGTCGGAGATCCTCGCCGCCTCCAGCTCGGGCTCGGTCGGCGAGGCGGGCACTGTGGGGCTCACCTTCACCAGGAGTTGGCGACGGGCGGCGGCATAGCTCTCGCCGGTCTTGCCCATGCGGGTGCGGATGCGGGTCTTGAACGACCTCTGCTTGGTCATCTCGTGCTCCTCGTCACGGCACGGGCCCGCAGGACTCACGCTCCCGTCGGCCCCGCCGGACAGGGCGGATGACACAGCAACACCGATCCCGAGGACTCGAAGTCCCCTTTGCCTCCGCGAGGCCGGTGGCGTGAGCACCGGATGAGAGGTGGGGCGCAGGACGGCGCCACGGGGAACGATAACCCGAACGACCGCCGATGTCAGCCGCGGTGGGGGAGGTCGTACTCGGCCGCGTAGTAGGGGTGGGTGGGGTCGTAGGTGGTGAGGGTGCGGCGACGGATGTCGGGGACGCGGCCGATGGGGCGGACGTCGGCGCCCACCCGGTCGAGGCGGGCGTCGCCCAGCGACCGGCGGGCCTGCTCGGCGTGGGCCTCCAGCTCGGCGACCACCGCAGGGTTCGACGACAACACGTCGGTCGTCTCGCCGGGGTCGGCCTCCAGGTCGTACAGCCCCGCCACAGCCTCGCCGTGCTTGGCGAAGTGGAGCTTCCAGCGGCCCGACCGCACCGCCTCCAGGTCGTCCATGAAGTAGTAGAGGAACGCCTCGTGCGGCGACGTCGCCGCCGGGTCGAGCAGCAGCGGCGTGATGTCGCGGCCGTCGATGGTGCGGTCGGTCGGCAGCGGCGCCTCGCACAGCCGGGCGAGCGTGGGGAAGAGGTCCATGGCGGTCGCCAGCTCCTCCGTCACCCGCCCCGGCGCCACCCGGCCGGGCCAGCGCACGATGCACGGCACCCGCTGCCCGCCCTCCCACGTGGTGCCCTTGGCGCCCCGCAGCGGCAGGTTGCTGCCACCGCCCACCCCACGTGAGCCGTTGTCGCTGGTGAAGATCACGATGGTGTCGTCCGCCAGCCCCAGCGCCTCCAGCTCCTGCAGGACGACCGCCGTCGCCCAGTCGATCGACTCGACCGCCGCCCCGTAGGCCCCGTTGCGGGACTGCCGGGCGAAGCGCTCCTGGACGTAGATCGGCAGGTGGACGTACATGTGCGCCAGGTAGAGGAAGAACGGCCCCTCCGCCGCGGAGCGCAGGAAGCGGACGGCCTCGGTGACGTAGCGCCCGGTGAGCGACGCCTGGTCCGGCTGCTGCTCGACCACCTCGTCGTCCCACAGGAGGGGCAGCGGCGGGTAGCCGGCGCCGTTGGCATCGTCGCCCGCCTGGCGGCCCATGTCGTTGCTGTAGGGGAGCCCGAAGTAGTGGTCGAAGCCGTGGTTGGTGGGCAGGAACTCGGGCTGGTCGCCGCAGTGCCACTTGCCGATCATCATCGTGCGGTAGCCCGCCGACGACAGCAGCCGGCCGAGGCTGACCTCGTCGGGAGGCAGGCCGATCGGCTGGCCGGGGAACAGCACGGGGATCCCGTCGAACGACCCGAACCCGATCCGGGGCGGGTAGCACCCGGTGAGCAGGGCACCCCGCGACGGCGAGCACACCGGCGAGGCCATGTAGAAGTCGTCGAAGCGCAGGCCCTCGTCGGCCAGCCGGTCGAGGGTGGGCGTGCGGTTCAGCGGCGAGCCGTAGCAGCCGAGGTCGCCGTAGCCCAGGTCGTCGCAGTTGATCAGCACGACGTTGGGCTGTCGGGGCGGATCGGCGGCGGTCAGCGGAGCTCCTCCAGCTCGTGCTCGAGGGCGACGATCACCCAGTCGATCTCCCGCTCGAAGCGCCCGTCGGGGTCGCCGGCCGGCCCGCCGGTGCCGAGCTCGTCCTGGGCGTTGATCCACACCACGCCCGCCAGGAACTGGAAGGCCTGCCGGGCGTGGCGCTCGGGGAAGCCGGCGTCGACCAGCCGAGCGACGGCGCGGTCGACCACTCCGAGGAACCAGCTCGTCTCGGGCAGGTCGAAGGTCAGCGGGAGGTAGCGCTCGCCGTGGGCCAGGCGCCAGGCCCGGGCGGCCCGGGCGAAGTCGCGCAGCCAGTCCTGCCAGCTCGTGTGCCCGTCGGCGGGGACGGCGAAGGGGGAGACCGGCGAGTAGGCGGCGATGCGGCGCAGCTCCTCCACGTCGTGGACGTAGTGGTAGATCGCCGCCCGGGTGACGCCGAGGGCGTCGGCTACGGCCTGGACCGTGAGCCCGGTGGGACCGAGCTTGGCAGCGGCCTCGGCCACCTGGTCGCGGGTGATCCGGGGCGGTCGGCCCGTCCGTCGCGCGGCAGCTTTCGTCGTGGTCCCCAGCACGGAGCCAGAGGCTACCAGCGACTTATCTACGGCCGTCGAAAAGTGCCGTTAGCGTAGCTCCGAAGGGGGGACGGACATGGACCTCGAGCGGCTCACGCTGGACGAGAGATGCCGGCTGCTGGGCGGCGCGACGACGTGGCGGACCCACGGCATCGAGCGCCTCGGCATCCCTCCGGTCACGATGTCCGACGGCCCCAACGGCGTGCGGGGCGAGCCGGTGGGCGCGTCGTTCGTCGAGAGCGTGGCGGTGCCGGTCGGCATCGCCCTCGGGTCGACCTGGGACCCCGAGCTGGTGGGCGCCATCGGCGACCTCCTCGGCCGCGAGGCCCGGCGCAAGGCCGTCCACGTGCTGCTGGGCCCCACCGTGAACCTCCACCGCACGCCCATCGGCGGCCGGGTGTTCGAGAGCTTCTCCGAGGACCCCGAGCTGACGGCCCGCCTGGCGGTCGCCTACGTGCGGGGCGTCCAGGCCCACGGCGTCGCGGTGGCGGTGAAGCACTTCGTGGCCAACGACACCGAGGTCGAGCGCATGTGGGTCGACGTCCGGCTGGCGGAGTCGACCCTGCGGGAGCTGTACCTGCGCCCGTTCGAGGCCGTCGTCCGGGAGGCCGGGGCGTGGGGGATCATGGCCGCCTACAACCGGGTCGACGGGGAGTTCTGCGCCCACAACGGCCACCTGCTGCGGGAGATCCTGCGCGACGAGTGGGGCTTCGACGGCTTCGTGGTGTCCGACTGGATCGGCGCGCACGACACTGTCGCCGCCGCCGAGGGCGGGCTCACGGTGGCGATGCCGGGCCCGATCACCGTGTTCGGCGAGCAGCTGGCCGACGCCGTGCGCAAGGGTGAGGTCGATCCGGCGGTGGTGGATGCCCGGGTCGCCGAGCTGCAGTGGCTCCTGGCCCGCACCCACGCCGCGTCGCGCCCCTCCGGCGTCACCCCGCAGGCCGTCGACGACCCCGACGAGCGGGCGCTGTGCCGGCGGGCCGCGATCGCGTCGCTGGTGCTGGTGGTCAACCGCGACGGCACGCTGCCGCTGGCGGCGGGGGCGCGGGTGGCGGTGATCGGGCCCAACGCCGCCCGCACCCGGATCATGGGCGGCGGGAGCTCGTCGCTCGACCCGCTGCCGTACCCGTCGATCCTCGACGCCCTCGTCGACCGTCTCGGCGCAGCCGTGGTGGCTCACGCACCCGGCTCGTCGATCGACGTCCTCGCGCCGCGCATCGGTGGACCGGCGCTGCGTGCGCCCGACGGCCAGCCGGGCCTGCTGCTGGTGGAGTTCCGTGACGGCTCGGACCCCGAGGTCGAGCCGGTGGCGTACGACGTGGTCCGCACGTCGAGGTTCATGAGCTTCGGCAACACCCCGGAGGGCATCGGCGACCGCGAGTTCTGGGTGACGCTCGTCGGCGACGTCGTCCCCGACCACGACGGGCCCCACGTCTTCGGGGCGATCGTCGCCGGCAAGGGCCGCGTCACGGTGGGCGACACCGTGGTGCTCGACGACCCCGACCGGCGCCTGCCCCGGGGCGAGTGGATGTTCGGCTGGGGCTCCGAGGAGCAGACCGCCGTCGTCGACTGCCGGGCCGGGGAGCCGCTCCGGGTGCAGGCGATCTCGAGCGGCATCCAGGGCTTCACCGGCCTGACGCTCGGCGCCCGGTTGCTCGACCCGCCGCCGCTCCTCGACGAGGCCGTCGCCGCGGCCGCGTCGTGCGACGTGGCGGTGGTCGTCGTCGGCACCAACGACGAGTGGGAGACCGAGGGCACCGACCGCGCGACGATCGCCCTGCCCGGCGACCAGGACGAGCTGGTGCGCCGGGTGGCCGCCGTCGCGCCCCGCACGGTCGTGGTGGTCAACGCCGGGTCGCCGGTGGCGATGCCGTGGGTCGACGAGGTCGACGCCGTGCTGGTCGCCTCGTTCGCCGGGGAGGAGACCGGGCCCGCCGTCGCCGCCGTACTGGTGGGCGACGCCGACCCCGGCGGCCGCCTGCCGGTCACCTACCCCCGGCGGCTGGAGGACTGCCCCGCCTGGCCCCACTACCGGCCGGTCGCCGGCACCCAGACCTACGGCGAGGGCCGCTTCATGGGCTACCGGGGCCACGACGCGTCGGGCGTGGAGCCGCTGTGGCCCTTCGGTCACGGCCTCTCGTACGGCACGTCGCGGTGGGAGGGCGCCCGGCTCTCGACGTCCGGGGTCGCGGCCGACGCCGAGGGCCCGGTGACCGTGGCGGTCGACGTGACGGCGACAGGGGAGCGGCCGGCCACCGAGGTCGTCCAGGTCTACGCCACCCACCCCTGCCCGGAGATGCCCCCGAAGGCGCTGGTCGCCTTCGCCCGCACCGTGGTCCCGCCGGGCACGACGACCACCGTGTCGGTCGACGTTCCCGTCGCGTCGCTCCGCCGCTGGGACGACGTCGGCGGCCACTGGACGATCGACCCCGGCGACCGCGAGATCCTCGTCGCCGCCTCTGCGGGCGACATCCGCGCCCGGCTGCCCCTACGCGTGGTCGACCGGCAGTAGCCGCACGTCGCGACGGCCGGCGTCGGGGTGGGTGAACGCCAGCAGGCGGTCGCACTCGGCCTCGACGGCGGCCCGGTCCGCCGGCGCCAGCGGGCGCAGCGGCTGCACCGCCAGCACGACGGAGTCGTCGTCCCGGCCGTCAGGACGCGCCACCGTCCACGTCGCCGCGACCGTGCCGTCGACGAGGACCGTGGCCCACACCGCGGCGCCCTCGCACACCACGCGGCGGACCTCGGGGGTCATCACCCGGGTGCGGTCGGCGTAGGCCAGCAGCGGGGCGTCGAACGGGGGCAGGAACCGCACCGGCGCCGGGACGTCGGCGGGCGGCCTCGGGGCGTCGGGCAGGTCGAACAGCACCCGGCCCGACTCGTCGGCGTCGACCCGCAGCTCCCGCCGCAGGTCGGCGAACACCTCCCGCAGCCCGCCGATCCCGGACCAGGCCCGGGCGTCGGCCGCGGTCGCCGGTCCGAAGGCTGCCAGGTAGCGCCGGACCAGCCGCCGCCGGTCGTCGGCCGTGGCCTCCTGCCCGTCGACGCCGGTCCAGTCGGCGGCGGCGCAGGGCGTCGGCCCGCGGCTGTTCCAGGTGCCGCTGGGGGCCGGGTGGACCAGCGGCAGCAGGTACTGCACCGTCCAGCCGAGGGCGTTGGCGTCGGCGTCCGGCCGGGACTCGGCGAGCCGCCGGCCCAGCTCGGGGCGGGTCAGCACCTGCCCGTCCGCCAGCAGCTCCCGGGTCTCGGCGACCAGGGCGTCGAGGTCGACGCCCTCGGTGCGGCGCCCGAAGGCGTTGCGCTGCACCCGGCGCAGCAGTGGGGCCAGCGCCGGCCGCAGCAGCCGGAAGTCGGCCACCGTCACCAGGTGCTGGGTGGACCGCAGCAGGGTCGAGCGCACGACGGATCGGTCCTCGATGGCGGCCGTCAGGTCGCCGATGGCGAACGGCTCGAGGCGGCTCCAGAGGGCGACGTACGGCGGGTTCGGGTCCTGGGCGTTCAGTCCGAGCAGCCGCTCGACGGCCTCGGTCACCCCCAGATCGGCCCGCCGGAGCAGCAGCTGTCGCTCCAACACCGCCCGGTTGAGCGCCCTCGGCGTCACGACGTCCATCGCTGGCGATCCTATGAGGTTGGGATTCGATAGTTAGCGATATATCGTTCAGCTATCGAAAGACAGTCGACCTTCAGGAGACAGAGAAACATGCGCAACTTCGACAGACCAACCAACCGGCCCTTCGACCGTCGCTACGGGCGCGGGCCGGGTCCGGGGCCGGGACGTTCCGGTCGCCCCTTCGGCGCCTGGGACCAGGTGTTCCCGCCCGGGGCCTTCGGTCGGGGACCGGGCCGCGGCCGTCACGGCGGCGGTCGCCGGGGCCGACGCGGCGACGTCCGCGCCGCCATCCTCGCCCTCCTCGTCGAGCAGCCGATGCACGGCTACGAGATGATCCAGGAGCTGGACTCCCGCACCGGCGGCATCTGGCGACCGAGCCCCGGCTCCGTCTACCCGACGCTGCAGCTCCTCGAGGACGAGGGGCTCGTCGTCGGCGAGCAGGTGGAGGGCCGCCGGCGCTTCACCCTGACCGACGCCGGGCGCGAGGTCGCCACCAAGGCCGCCGAACGCCCCCCGTGGGCCGACTACGCCGACGCCGAGGCGGCCACCGAGGCGCACGGGCTACGGGAGGCCGTCGGCGGCATCCTCAACGCCCTGCGCGAGGTGGGCATGGCCGGCAGCGACCGGCAGCGGGCCGAAGCCATGGACGTCCTCAAGGACACCCGGCGGAAGCTCTACGCCATCCTCGCCACCGACGAAACCGACGACACCGCCGACACCGATGACACCGAGGAGCCCCCGGCCGACGGGTAGAACCGGGGCCGTGGAGCCCGACGACGTCGTCATCCCCGTCGACCCCGACCTCGCCCCGGCAGTTCCCGGCACGCTCGCCGTGATCGCCCTGGGCGGGATGGTCGGGGCGTCGGCGCGGTACGGCGTCACCCGCTGGCTCCCCACCGACCCCGGGCGGTTCCCCTGGGCGACGTTCTGGACCAACCTGTCCGGCAGCTTCCTCCTGGGCCTGCTCCTGGTGCTGGTGATCGAGCGCCTCCCGCCGACCCGCTACCTGCGCCCCTTCGTCGCCACCGGCATCCTCGGGGCGTTCACCACCATGTCGACCTACGCGGTGGAGACCGCGCTCCTGCTGAAGGACGGCCACACGGCCACCGCGCTCCTCTACGGCGTCGGCAGCCTGGCGGCGGGCCTCGCCCTCGCCGCGGCCGGCATCCGGGTGGGCCGCCGGGGAGCGCCGACGTGACGGGACCCGCCTGGGCGGCGTTCCTCGCCGCCGCCGCCGTCGGCGCACCCGCCCGCTACCTGCTCGACGGCTGGGTCCAGGACCGCACGGCCGGCGCCTTCCCGTGGGGGACGTTCACCGTCAACGTCACCGGCTGCTTCCTGCTCGGCCTGCTCACCGGGCTCGGCCTCCACCACGACCTCGACGCCACCACCCGCACCGTCCTCGGCACCGGCGGGCTCGGCGCCTACACCACCTTCTCCACCCTCACCTTCGAGACCGTCCGCCTCGCCGAGGAGGGCGCCCTCGACGACGCCGTGCGCTACGCCGGCACGAGCCTGCTGGTGGGTCTCGCCGCCGCCTCCCTCGGCCTCGCCCTCACCAGCCTCTGACCGGCGCCCCCGGGCAGGGGGCGTACGGTCGGGGCGTGGAACCCGAGCTTCATCCTGACGTCGCCGCCCTGGCGTGCCTGCTGGGCACCTGGTCCGGCGAAGGCACCGGCCACTACCCGACGATCGAGCCGTTCGGCTACCGGGAGGAGATCAGCTTCGGCCACGTCGGCAAGCCCTTCCTCGCCTACCGGCAGGGAACCGTCAACCTCGGCACCGGGCTGCCCGCCCACGCCGAGACCGGCTACCTGCGTGGGGTCGGCGACGGGCGGGTCGAGCTGGTGCTGGCCCACCCGAGCGGGATCGCCGAGGTGGCCGAGGGCACGGTCACGGTGACGGCCGACGGCGTCGAGCTGCGGCTGACCTCCACCAGCGTGACCCACACGTCGACCGCGAAGGACGTGCAGAGCGTGGCCCGCACGATCACGGTCGCCGGCGACGTCCTGCGCTACGACCTCGCCATGGGTGCCGTCGGCCAGCCCCACCAACCCCACCTGACGGCCGAGCTGCGCCGCGGGTAGGTTTGCGAACAAGGTTGTTCGACAAGTGGGGGGACACCATGGGGATCGGACGCGGGTGCGCAGCGATGGCCGCAGGACTGCTGTTCGTCGGCCTGTCGGCGTGCAGCGACGACGGCGACGGTGACAGCGGCGCTCCGTCGGACACGACCACCACGACGACCGTGCCGCCGGAGCAGTTCACCGGGTCGGTGGACGACTTCTACCGGGTGCCCGACCCGCTGCCGGAGGGGGAGCCGGGCCAGCTGATCCGGACCCAGGACGTCGAGTCGGACGGCGGGTCGACCACCATCCGGGTGATGTACCACTCGCAGGACGCCTCCGAGCGCGACCGGGCCGTCACCGGCATCGTCACCTACCCGACGGCGCCCGCCCCCGAGGGTGGATGGCCGGTGGTCTCCTGGGCCCACGGCACCACGGGCGTGGTGTCGAAGTGCGCGCCCAGCCGCACGGGCGGCGCCGCGCCCGCCTTCGGGGTCGAAGGCGTGGCGGTGGCCACCGACTACGTGGGCCTCGGCCCGGTCGGCGAGATCCACCCCTACCTCTCGAAGCCGAGCGAGGGCAACGCCGTCATCGACGCCGTGCGGGCCGCCCGGAACCTGCCCGAGGCCCACGCCGGCACCCGCTGGGTGGCGATCGGCCACTCCCAGGGCGGCCACGGCGCGCTGGCGGCCGCCGAGCTGGCCGCCGACCACGCCCCCGAGCTCGACCTGATCGGCACGGTGGCGTTGGCGCCGGGGTCGGACCTCGACAAGACGTTCGGCCCCGCCGACGAGGTCGTGGCCCGGGTGGTCGGGGCGCTCGCCCTCTACAGCGCCCCCAGCGAGCACCCCGAGATCGACCCGGACGACTACGCCGGCCCGGGCCTCCAGGCGGCCGCCGGCATGATCCTCGAGGAGTGCCTCGACGCCATCAGCATCCCCCTGGCCGCCATCCCGGCCGAGGACTTCTACGCCCACGACCCGGTCGACACCGAGCCCGCCCGGTCGTTGGTGCGGGCCAACGACGTGGGCGACGTCGCCGTCGACGCCCCGCTGCTGCTGGTGTCCGGCACCGCCGACACCACGGTGGCGATCGACCGGGTGCGGATGCTGTTCGGCCGGCTCTGCGACGCCGGCCAGGTCACCGAGCTGGTGGTGGTCGACGGCGCCGACCACGGGAACATCATCCCCCGCACCGAGGCCCAGGTGACCGAGTGGCTCACCACCCGCTTCGCCGACGGCACCCCACCCGTCGACTCGTGCCCGCCCTGACCGGAGCCGAACGCCTCCCGCGGGGCCGTCACGACCTCAGCCGGGAGGAGGTCGAGGCGTCGCAGCGGGCGCGGCTGCTCATGGCGCTGGCCACGGCGATGACCGAGAAGGGCTACGTCGGGACGTCGGTGGCCGACGTGCTGAAGCGGTCCGGTGTCGGGCGGGAGACCTTCTACCAGCTGTTCTCCTCGAAGCTCGACTGCTTCATGCAGGCCTTCGACGCCGCCGGCGAGCTGTTGCTGCACCGGATCGAGGAGGCCGCCGTCGAGGCCGAGGGCACGCCGCTGGAGCGCTTCGAGCACGCCTTCGGCACCTACCTCGACATCCTGGCCGAGCAGCCGGCCCTCGCCCGGGTGTTCCTGGTGGAGGTCTACGCGGCCGGCCCCGAGGCGCTGGCCCGCCGCGCCGCCCTCCAGGAACGGATCGTCGACCGGCTGGCCCTCCTGCTCGATGCCCGCCACGAGGGCGACCGCTTCGCCTGCCAGGTGCTCGTCGCCGCCGTCGGCTCCCTCGTGACGACCCCCCTCCTCACCGACGACACCGCCGCGCTCCGGGCCCTGCGGACCAAGGTCGTCGGCCTGGTGCGCGCCATCCTCGCCACCCGGGAGTGAGTCGGGGGCATGTCCGATCCGTTCAAGACCCGGCGGGCGGGGTTCCTTACGTTGGCGTCATGACACCTGTTCCCTCCGCCTTCGGGCTGGTCGCCGGCGACCTGCCCCGCACCCTCGCCTTCTACCGGGCCCTCGGGCTCGACATCCCGCCCGACGCCGACGAGGCGCCGCACGTCGACGTCCCCCTGCCGGGCGGCTTCCGCCTGATGATCGACAGCGTCGACACGATCACCTCGTTCGACCCCAGCTGGTCGCCCCCGACCGGCTCGCCACGGGCCGGCCTCGCCTTCGAGTGCGACAGCCCGGCCGACGTCGACAAGACCTACGCCGAGCTGGTGGACGCCGGCTTCGACGGCCACCTCGAGCCGTGGGACGCCTTCTGGGGCCAGCGCTACGCCAGCCTGCGCGACCCCGACGGCACCGGCGTCGACCTCTTCGCCGCCCTCCCTACCGGGTAGGTCCGCTGGTCCGGCTCCCGACGAGGCGACCGAGAGGGCGGCCGGCGAGGGCCCGGACCTCCCGGGCGAGGTGGGCCTGGTCGGCGTAGCCGGCGTCGGCGGCGGTGCGGGCGAACGCCGTGCCGTCCCGGGCGAGGGCGAGCGCCCGCTGCAGGCGGCGGATCCGGGCCAGGACCTTGGGCCCGTAGCCGAAGGCGGCGAGCGACCGGCGGTGGAGCTGGCGCTCGCCGAGGCTCACGGCGTCGGCGACCTCGGCCACCCGCACGCCGTCGTCGAGCAGCTCGACCACCTGCTGCATCGCCCCGTCCGGGCCCGACCCGGCCGCCAGGCGGGCGGCGGCCCAGCGTTCGAGCCGCCGGTCGGCGTCGGTGCCGCCGGCGGCGTCCAGAGAGTCGGCCAGCCGCTCGACCTCGTCACCGGGCAGGAGGTCGGCGAGCGGCACGCGCTCGTCGCGCACGGCGTCGGCCGGGAAGCCGAGGACCGCCGGGCCCACGCCGGAGTCGAACCGCACGGCCACCAGCGAGGTGCCGGCCGGCAGGGCGCTCGGGTTGGGGCCGGTGTCGGGGCCGGCGACGGCCAGCTCGTGGCCGTCCCAGATCACGTCGAGGCACCCGTCCGGCAGCACCCAGTGCGACGACCCGTCGGTCGTGCGCGTCCACACCGTGCCGGCCACCCCGGCCGACCGACGCTCCCGGTAGCGACCGTCGTCGCTCATCGGCTCAGCCTGCCACGCAAACGTCAGGAACGGATGCGGCGGCGCAGGCGGCGGGTCGCGTCCGAGGGTTCGACGCCCAGCTCGGCCAACGCGGCGAGGCCGCGGTCGAGCCGGCGTTGGGCGGCGGAGCGGTCGCCGCGGGCCAGCGCCGTGGCGGTGAGCACCCCGTGGGCGTCCTCGGCCCACTGGTCGACGTCGAGCGCCCGTCGGGCGACCTTCTCGGCGTGGTCGAGGTCGCCGTGGCCGAGCAGCAACTGCCCCGCCCGGACGGCGGCGCGCACGAACCGGGTGCCGTAGTGCTCCCGGTCGAGGTCGATCCACTCGGCGTCGGCGGCGTCGGCGTGGAGCGGCCCCCGGTACAGGTCGACCGCGGCGAGGTGGTGCTCCAGGGCCAGCGACGGCGTGCCGTCGTCCTCGGCACCGGCCGCCAGGTCGACGTGCCGGTCGAAGGCGTCGACGTCGATGCGCAGCTCGCCCCCGGCGACCAGCTCGATCCGCGTCCCCTCCGTGCGCACCAGGTAGCCGGGCTCACCCGCCGGCCGCCACGGCTCCAGCACCCGCTGGAGGTAGTTCAGAGTGACCCGGAGGTTGTTGGCCTGGGAGCGCTCGTCGAGGTCGGGCCACAGCGTGGCGGTGACCTCGGCCCGGGTGGTGGCCCGGTGCCCGACGAGGAACGCCAGCAGGGCCCGGACCCGCTCCCGGCGCAGGTCGGTGTCGGTGACCTCCGGGCCGGTCGGTCCGTCGCGGCGGAGCTCGAGCGGGCCGAGCACGGCGAGCCAGGTCGCCGTCGGCGGGGGAGCGGGCACCGCGGCCAGCAGTGCCCGGGCCTGCTTCGCCTGCCCGCCGTCGCGGTGCTCGGCCAGGCCCCGCACGGCCGCCCGCCCCGGTGCGCCGAGGACGTCGAGGAGCGCCGGCCCCTCCGGCCGACCGGCGGCCGCCAGCCCGACGGCCAGCTCGGCGGCGAAGCGGTGGTGGAGGTGGGCCCGCACGACCTCGATGTCCGGCACGTCGAGGGCGCGCAGCTCGTCGGCCCCCCGACCCGAGCGGGCCGCGACGACGCCGGCGCAGAGCCGCACCGGCAGCGCCAGCCCGGCGGCCGGGGCCACCTCGTCCCAGTGCTCCCGGGTCCCCGGCAGCAGCACGTAGGTGAGCGGCAACGAGCCCCGCCACGTCCGGCGGGCGATGTTGTTGTCGAAGCCGTGGAGGTCGATCGCGGTCTGCAGCACCGTCGCGGCCTGGTCCTCGTCGCCCTCGGCCACCAGGACCGTCGCCGCGGCGAGCGCGCCCGGCACGCCGAGCTCGTCGGCCCACGAGGCGTCCGGCGCGTCCAGCTCCTGCAGGTAGCCGCGCGCCGTGGCGACGTCGCCGACGTGGGCGAACGCGGCACCGGCCGACACCAGGGCCAGCCGGCGGTTGTGGGCGACCCCGGCCGCCGCCTGCTGCTCCACGGCCCGGGGCAGCAGGGCCATTGCCTCGTCGACCCGACCGACGTTCGACAACGCCCCGATCCGGAGGTACTCCACGATGGCCCGCATGACGGGGTCGGTGCCGGCGTCGACGGCGTCGAGCACGTCGAGGGCCGCCGCGGGACGACCCGTCGACAGCAGGATGCGGGCCTTCAGCCACTGGGCCGACGCGGTCCATCCGGCGTCGAGCACCCCCGGCTCGATGCTGTCCAGGGCGGCGATCACGCCGTCGTCGTCGCCGGTCACGTCCGCGAAGACGGCCCGCCCGAAGGTCGACAGCCCGCCCGCCAGGGGGTGGCCGGTCTCGGCCAGCTCGTTCACCCGGACGGCGATCGGCGCCACCACCTCCAGGTCCTGGAGCCACCAGGCGACCCGTCCCAGCTCGGCGAGCCCGGCCAGCTCGGCGTCGACGTCGCCCTCGGCGCGGCACCGCTCGGCGGCCACCTGCAGCGGCCCGATGGCGTCGCCCGGCGTGACGAACCCGGCGTGCATCCCGGCGGCGAGGCAGCCGGCCGGGGTGGTGCGCACCGGCTCCGGGCTGGCCGCCAGCCAGCGCTGCAGCTGGGCCGACGTGGGCCGGTCGCCGGCGAGGCAGGCCGCCCGCAGCACACCGGGGGCCAGGTCCCACAGGCCCGCCTCGGCGACGAGCCCGTAGGCGTCGTCGTAGCGCCCCCGCTCCACCAGGTGCCCGACGGCTCGCCCCCGCACCGCGGCCCGGTCGGCGTCGGCGAGGCCGATGCCGTCGACCGTGTGCCACAGGGCGTGCGGCACCCGCCAGCCGTCCTCGCCCACGGCGACCAGCGGCACGCCGTCGAGCACCCGGCCGAGGTCGACCGGCTCGCCCAGCGCCGCCGCGGCCAGGTCGTCGTCGGCGCCGCCCAGGTCGCGCAGCACGGCCAGGGTCCGCCGGCGCTCGGCTCCGAGCGGCTCGAGCACCTCCTCCCACACGTAGGCGCCCGCCAGGTGGCGCTCCACGCTGGCCGCCAGCTCGGCCATGGCGGGCCAGCCGCCGGTGTCGCGGAACCGGTCGACGTCGACACCGCGGCGGGCGCCGAAGTCGGCCAGCTCCCCGTCGGAGAAGCGCAGCTCGTCCTCGCCCACCACCAGGGCGGCACCCTGGGTGCGCAGCCGGGTGAGGGGGATCGGGGGTTCCGTGCGGCCGGCCAGCACGACGTGGGCGTTGGCGGGCAGGTGGTCGACGAGCTCGCCCAGCCAGCGGGCCCCGTCGGAGCCCGGCGGGAGCACGTGCACGTCGTCGAGGACCAGGCACAGCGCCGTGGGGGACCGCTGCCACACGACGTCGGCGACTGCCACGGGGTCGTGGCCCTGCTCGGGTGGGGCACCGAGCGCCCGGGCGACCGCCCGGCCCAGGCCGTCGCCGGTGGCGTCGCGGGCCTCGACGCCGACCCACACGTCGTCGCCGCGGGGCGCCAGCAGGTTCTCGGCCAGCGCCTGGCCCAGCAGCGTCGTCTTGCCGAGGCCGGGGCCGCCGACGACCGCCACCACCCGTCGCTCCCAGCGGGCGAGCAGGGCGCGCAGCAGCCGCGGCCGGGTCAGCAGGCCGGGTCGGGGGGTCGGCGGCCCGAAGCGGAACGAGCTGGGCATTCGGGGCCACACCGTACGGCTGAGCACCGCTTCGCGCTCGCTAATGGGCGCCGCAGATGCTGCGGGCGAAAGGAGGGGCCGCTCATGGATACCCGGCTCGACGAGATCACCGACGGCATCTACCGCCTGTCCACGCACCTGCCGGGCGTGGTGCCGGCGCACGGCGGCCTCACCGTGAACCAGTTCCTGGTGCTGGCCGACGAGCCGCTGCTGTTCCACAGCGGCCCGCGCTGGCTGTTCTCGGGCGTGGTGGCCGCCCTGGCGCGGGTCCTGCCGGTGCCCCGGCTGCGCTGGCTGTCGTTCGGTCACGTCGAGGCCGACGAGTGCGGGGCGATGAACCTGCTGCTGGCGGTGGCGCCGGCCGCGGAGGTGGCGTTCGGGGCGCGGGGCTGTCGGATGTCGCTCGACGACATGGCCGACCGCCCGCCCCGGCGCCTGGCCCCCGGCGAGGCGATCGACCTGGGTGGGCGGCGGGTGGTGGCGGTCCCGACCCCGCACGCGCCCCACAACATGGAAGCGCAGGTGCTGGTGGAGGAGACCACCGGCACGGTGCTGTGCGGCGACCTGTTCACCCAGCTCGGCCCGGCGCCCGCGTTCACGACCGGCGACATCGTCGCCGCGGCGCTCGAGGCCGAGGCGGTGCTGACGACGGCGCCACCCGGACCGGCGGTCCCCAGCGCGCTGCGGCGGCTGGCGGCCTTCGAGCCCCGGACCCTGGCGACGATGCACGGCTCCGCCTACGAGGGCGACGCCGTCACCGCGCTGACCGATCTGGCCGACGCGTGGGAGGTGCGGTTCGGCGGAACCGACCCCGCGCGTCGGTCCGACAACCCCGGAGCACCCGGGCGACCCGACAACAAGGAGACAGCATCATGAGGACACCATCGCTCAGGACCGTCGTGGCGGCTCTGGCCGTCGCCACGCTGGTCGCGGCGGGCTGCGGCGACGATGACGACGACGCCGCCGGCACCACCGACGACACCGAGGCCCCAACCGACAGCGGCACCGACGAGGGCGCGGGCTCGGACACCGAGGCGTACTGCGAGGCGTCGCTGGCCATCGAGACGCTCCCGGAGCCCGAGATCGACTTCGCGACCGCGTCCGAGGAGGAGATCGGTACCGCCTACCAGGCGTGGGCCGAGGCGGACCTGCGGCCGGCTGTCGACGCGGCCCTGGCAGTCATCCCCGAGGAGATCGGCGAAGAGGCCGACGTCATGTCCGCCGCGATCGACCAGATGATCGCCGGCGACCCGGCGGCCACCGAGTCGCCCGACTTCGTCGCCGCCGAGACCTCGGTCCACGAGTACGACCTCGGCAACTGCGGCTGGACCAGCCACGAGGTGTCGGCCGTCGACTACGGCTTCGAGGGCATCCCCGACGAGGTGCCGGCCGGTGTCACCAGCTTCGAGTTCAGCAACGGGGGCGCCGAGGTCCACGAGCTGATCCTGGCCAAGAAGAACGACGGTGTGACCGACAGCGCCGAGGACCTGCTCGCCCTCCCCGAGGAGGAGGCGATGACCAAGGTCACGCTCCTCGGTGCGCCGGCGTTCGCCCCGCCCGGTGAGGGCGACTACAAGGTCGCCGACCTGGAGCCGGGCGACTACATCGCCGTGTGCTTCATCCC
>DATHJB010000055.1 GCA_035316325.1 Acidimicrobiales bacterium | reverse complement strand
CGGGTGCGGGTGGTGAACGTCGTCGACCTCATGCGGCTGCAGCCGCCGTCGGAGCACCCGCACGGCCTGCCCGACGCCGAGTTCGACGCCCTGTTCACCACCGACCGGCCGGTGATCTTCGCCTACCACGGCTACCCGTGGCTCATCCACCGGCTGGCGTACCGGCGTGCCAACCACGACAACCTCCACGTGCGGGGCTACAAGGAGGAGGGCACGACCACCACGCCGTTCGACATGGCGGTGCGCAACGACATCGACCGGTTCCACCTGGTGATGGACGTGATCGACCGGGTGCCGGGGTTGGGTGAGTCGTCGGCGGTGGTACGCCAACGTATGGTCGACCAGCGCAACGCCCAACGTGTGTGGGCCTACGCCCACGGCGAGGACCCGCCGGAGATCCGCGACTGGGCCTGGCCGGGGTGAGGGTCCTCGTCGTCAACACCGGGTCGTCGAGCCTGAAGCTGTCGGTGCTGGACTCCGGCTCCGACGCCACGGTCGCCTCGCGGCACGTGGAGTCGTGGGCCGGGTTGGACGCCTCGCCGGTCGCGGCGCTGCTGGCCGACAGCGGGCCGGTCGACGCGGTCGGCCATCGGGTGGTGCACGGGGGCGTCGAGCTGCGGTCGGCGGTGGTGATCGACGACGCGGTGGTGGAGCGGATCGAGGCCGTGACCCCGCTCGCCCCGCTGCACCAACCCCGGGCGCTGGCCGGGATCGCGGTGGCCCGGCGGGCGGCGCCGGAGCTGCCCCACGTCGCCTGCTTCGACACCGCCTACCACGCGACCCTGCCGGAGGCGGCCGCCACCTACGCCCTGCCGGCAGCGTGGCGGGAGCGCTGGCCGCTACGGCGGTTCGGGTTCCACGGCCTGTCCCACGCCTACGCCGCCCGGCAGGCCGCGGAACTGGTGGGAGCGCGCCGGGTCGTCACCTGCCACCTGGGCGCCGGCGCCTCGCTGT
Organism: Acidimicrobiales bacterium; assembly: GCA_035316325.1. Classification (NCBI taxonomy): domain Bacteria; kingdom Bacillati; phylum Actinomycetota; class Acidimicrobiia; order Acidimicrobiales; species Acidimicrobiales bacterium. Next base: position 17,233 of record DATHJB010000055.1, on the reverse strand, counting down.
GCGCCTCGCTCGACGGGCGGTCGGTCGACACGACGATGGGCTTCACGCCGCTGGAGGGCCTGGTGATGGCCACCCGCTCGGGGACGGTCGACCCGGGCCTGGTGCTGTGGCTGATCACCGAGGCCGGCCTGGCGCCCGACGCCGTCCGCCACGCCCTGGAGCACGACAGCGGGGTGCTGGGCCTCGCCGGCACGTCCGACATGCGCGAGGTGGTGGCGGAGGGCGGCCTGGCGTTCGACGTCTACGTCCACACCCTGGTCCGCCACATCGGCGCCATGGCCGCCTCCCTCGACGGCCTCGACGCCCTGGTCTTCACCGCCGGCGTCGGCGAGAACTCCCCCGAGGTCCGCGCCGCCACCACCGCCCGCCTGACCCACCTCGGCGTCTCCGTCGACCCCACCCGCAACGAATCTCCCGCCTACGCCGACGTCAGCGGGCAGGCCGCCAAGGTTGCGACCCTCGTCGTTCAGGCCCGCGAGGACCTGGAGATCGGGCGTCAGGTTGCCGGCGTGCTCCCCCCGGGGTGATGGAGTCCGGTCGGTCGGGGCGAGCGAGTCGCGCTGTCGGCGCCGCGGTCATCTGTAGGGCGTCGTCGTTGGGGGCGGGAGCGACCGTCGGGGAACGCCGCGTCGGCGAGCTGTCCGTGACAGTAGGCGAGGCCCTCGCGGATGATCGGGTGCCAGGCCGCGTCGAAGGTGTCGAGGTTGACGTCGAAGCCCGACCGCGAACTCGTGACCGGTGTGCGACGCCACGGGGACGATCGCTGATACGGGACGGGTCAGGTCAGGTCGTCGGCAGCGACGTAGCGGTCATTGGGCGTCCCCGGCAGCATCACCTGCCCGGCCAGCCGCAGGTCATGCCGATCGGGGGAGCCAGACAGCGGACGAGTCGAGGTGCTCGCCAGTCGGGTGCTGCCACTCGCCGCTCGGGGGCGGATCGGCCGGAGGTGCCGGACGAGGACCGCTCGGGATCTCGGCGCCGAACCGGTCGGTGAAGGTGAGACCGTCGGCCACGTTCGGGTCTCCGCTGATCGAGAACTGCCCCTGATGGAGTAACCGGTGGTGCAAGGCGCACAAGGCCACGAGGTTGTGGGTTTCGGTAGGACCGTCGTCACGCCAGTGCACGATGTGGTGCACCACGAGCCAGCGGACGCCGTTGCAGCCGGCGTAGCGACAGCCGCCGTCGCGGTCCTCGATGACCCGCCGAAGGGAGTCCGGCACCGTGCGGTACTTGTGGCCCTCGTTGACCGGCACCCCCGCCTGCTCGATGAGCAGGCGGACCGAGGCGTCGCACGACATCGCCCGCGCCATCGTCGGGCTGATCGCCGGGCCGACGTGGAGCGACGCCAGCTGGCCGGACGTGGTCGAGTCGAGGTCCTCACCTCGGAGATGCAGCATCACCTGGTAGCGATCACGAGCCGGGCGAGCCGCCGCGTCGACCCCGAGGGAGGCGTCGGCGAGGCGGACCAGCGCATCGGCCCAAGTGACGGGCGAGTCCTCGGCAGGGACGTCCGGCACCCCGCGGCGCTCGTTGAACAGGATCGCCCGTGACGCCTCCAGGGCCTGCTTCACGATCGCACCGTCGTCGGACGGCAGGCAGAACGAACCACGGAGGTTGCCGTCGTCGTCCCAACCGAAGGTGAACGATCGCCGCCGAGCCTCGATGGGATCGGGAGCCGGCGTGGGCACGGGTGCCTCGTCGTCATTCACCTCGTCGTCGACACGATCATCGAAACGATACGTGCGGGCCACGCGGGCGATCTGGTTCGGAGTGGCGTGCTCGGCCAGCTTGCCGATAGACGCGTCGTAGGCGGCAGGGACATGACGAGCGATCGGACGCACCTGGTCCTCCGACAATCGTCCCTCACGGAATCGGCTCACGGTCTCGGGCAACTCGTCGCGCCTCCGGGCCAGGTCGCACAAACCGCGGGCGCGGCCCGGCGACAACCCGCAGTGCACGGCCACCCAGTGCTCTATGGACACGTAGCCTTGGCCCGACCAGTTGTCGGCGGCGATCACCTCGGCGATCACGTCGACCAGTGCCGCCGTCGCCACGTTGAGGGTGCCGCACAGCTCGGCCACCTGGGCCTCGAACGACGGCGTCTCCTCGGCGTCGACTTCGGTTTCATCCTCTGCTTCGACTTCGCTCACTACGAACATGTGTTCGATTGTAGACGCGAGGTGTGTCAATCAAGCCCGGGGCTCGAGCCGTTCTCCGCGAAGAGATTGGTGAGGAGGGTGGTGAAGGCCTCGGGTTTGGTCGAGGTTGGAGAGGTGGCCGGCCTGGTCGAGGATCTCGAGGTGGCTGGTAGGGATGCCGGCGAGGAGCGGCCAGCACCAGGGTGTCGACCAGGTCGGGAGCGTCCAACGCAACGTGCAGGGCGATCATCCCGCCCATCTACAGCCCGACGACGTTGGCCCGCCTGGTCCGCCACATCGGTCTTCACCGCCAGAGAAGACGTAGAGATCACCCGCCAGGTCACCGAGCTCCTCGACTCCCTGGCTTGACCCGGGTGCCAGCCAGCAGGGCGACCGACGCGAGGAGCACGAACACGAGCACGACGACGTTCTGGACGTCCTCGGCGTTGCTGAGTCCGGGGGCCGGGTTGAACGCGTGGTAGGCGGCATGGGGGACGGAGAAGGTGGCGAAGGCCAGCAGCCCCAGCCGCACCGACCGCGTGTCCCCGAGCCACGCTGCCGCCACCAGCACGACGCCCGACGCCAGGAGGCCGGCGCCGGCATCGGTGGCGAGGTGGGCGTTGTAGGGCGGCTCGGCGGCCACCAGCCGCGGGTCCCAGCCGGGGAAGCTGTCGAACCAGCTCTCCGGCGCGGCGACGGCCCACATCCCGGCCAGCACGTTCGGCAGGCCCAGCGCCAGGAGGCCGAGGCGCACCCAGGTGGCGACGACCGGGTGGGTCGACTCGGATGTCATCCGATTGCTCCCTTGTGGTCGGTGAAGAACTTCGTGAGCTGAGTGGTGAAGGCCTCGGGTTGGTCGAGGTTGGAGAGGTGGCCGGCGTCGTCGAGGATCTCGAGGTGGCAGGTGGGGATGCCGGCGAGGAGCGGGGGCGAGAGGGTGTCGACGGGGACGAGCAGGTCCTCGCGGCCCCACAGCAGGAGCGTGGGCGCGGTGATGTCGCCGAGGCGGGCGGTGGTGTCGTGGTCGGCGACGGCGATCGCCGCCCGGTACCAGGCGTCGGGGTCGGTGCCCTCGGTCTCCCGCTGGTTGTCGCGCACCACCTCGGGACGGTCGTGCAGCACCTGCTGGCTCCACGCCGGCGAGAACTCGGGGACGACGCCGTGTGAGTCGGTGTGGCCGTCGTCGCGCACGGTCTGCGCGTACGACTTGAAGGCGTCGACCAGGATCGCCGGCATCGCCGCCGCCGTGTCGGCCAGAACCAGCGTGTCGACCAGGTCCGGAGCGTCCAGCGCGACGTGCTGGGCGATCATCCCGCCCATCGACAGCCCGACCACGTGGGCCCGCTCGATGTCCAGCGCCGCGCACACCCGCACGACGTCGGCCGCGAACAGCGGCGTCGAGTAGGCGCTCGTCGTCGCCTCGGAGCGCCCGTGGCCCCGGTGCTCCACGACCACGCAGCGGTAGCGGTCGCGCAGCCCGTCGAGCTGCGGCGCCCAGTCGCGCCAGCAGCCGCCGAGCCCGTGCAGGAAGACGATGGCCTCACCCGAGCCCTCGTCGAGGACGTTGAGTCGCACCCCGTCGATGTCGTGCCGCATGCCCCTCTGTCTAGGTCAGATGTCGAGCTCGCTCTTGGTGCGGCCCTTGCTGGCCCAGTAGCCGTCGGTGCGGCCGAGGCGGAAGCGCTCGGGCTTCTCGGCGTCGGCCAGCACCTCGGTCTCCAGCCACAGCCGCTTGAGGTGCCGGATGCGACCCGCCGGGCGGTCGTCGGTGTAGCCCTCCCGGGCGTGGAGCACGTGGTAGTTGTTGACGAACTGCATGTCGCCGGGCTCCATCCGCATCGACAGCCGGTAGGCGGGGTCGGCGCACATGGCGTCGAGGCGGTCCATGGCCTCCACCGCCAGCTCCGACGGCCGGGGTGCGTCGGCATGGCGGCGCGACGACGAGATGTACGGCCGGATGTAGCGCACGAACAGCCGGTCGCCCCGCCGGCTGAACACCGGCATCAGGTACCAGCTGCGGGCCCCGGGGGCCTGCTCGCCCCGTAGGTCGTAGGGCAGCGGCTCGTACAGCGCGGCGGCCATCTCGGGGTCGTCGGACACGAGGTCGTTGTGGATGGTGACGGCGTTGGCGACGAGGCTGGCGCCGCCGCTCGCCCCGGCGTCGAGGCAGAAGAGCCCGACGAGGTCGGACCCGTCGGAGTGGAACGGGAAGGGGACGCCGCCGATCTCGTTGCCCCGGGCCGTGGGGTCGTCGGGTGTCCGGCCCTGGTCGGTCACGTCGCCGAGCAGGTGGCCCTTGGCGTTCTGCGGCCACGGGCGCCCGAGGTGCTGGCCGATCCCCCAGTAGACGGCCGACGCCCGGGCCTTCCCGTACTGCCCCACCGGCACGCCCCGGATGAGGACGACGCCCCGCCCGTCGATCAGCTCCTGCGCGACGTCGGCCAGCGCCGGACCGAGGGTGGGGAGCGGGAACAGCTCGCGGGTGATGTCGAGCACGTCGTCGGTGGCGGCCTCGGCGGCCCGGAGCGCGGCGTCGAGGTCGGCCAGGTGGGCGTCGGTGAGGTGGAACACGTAGTCGTCGCCCACGTCGCCGGCCCGCCAGGCGCAGGTCTCCTCCAGAGGCTCGAGTTCGCCCGGATCGACGCTGGTCACGCTCATCGTGGTCCCCGCACCAGGCGACCCGGCAGCGGCCCGGTCGCCTCGCCGTTCTCGTAGGTGACCTGCCCGGCGACGACCGTGGCCACGTAGCCGTCGGCCCCTTGCACCAGGCGCCGCCCACCGGCCGGCAGGTCGTGGCGCATCTCCGGTCGCCGGGCGGTCAGCCGCTCGAAGTCGACCAGGTTGACGTCGGCCCGGTAGCCGGGAGCGAGGACGCCCCGGTCGAGCAGGCCGACCGTGCGGGCGGTGTCCCGGGTGTGCTGGCGCACCAGGTACGGCAGCTCCAGCCGCTGGCGCTCCCGGTCGCGCCCCCACAGGGCCAGCAGCGTGGTGGGGAAGCTGGCGTCGCAGATCGAGCCGAGGTGGGCGCCGCCGTCGGCCAGGCCGGGCACGGTGTGCGGGTGGGCCAGCATCTCGCCCACGGCGTCGAGGTTGCCGTCGACCCAGTTGAGCAGCGGCAGGTACAGGAACGCCCGACCGCCGTCGCCCAGCAGCAGGTCGTAGGCCAGGTCGAGGGGATCGCGCCCGGCCCGCTCGGCCTGGGCAGCGATGCTCGCGGCGGGGTCGGGCTCGTAGTCGGGCGGGTCGCCCAGCTCGAACAGCCGGTCGAAGGCCCCGAGGAGCCGGCCGCCGATCTTGCCCTCCACCCGGGCCCGCTCGTCGGACGCCCGGGCCTCCGCCAGCACCCGCGCCTTGAACGCCGGGTCCGACAGCACCGCCACCCGCTCGGCCAGCGGCCGGTCGGCGACCTCCTGGTACACCGGGTTGGTGAGCAGCGGGTGCAGGGTGCAGTCGAGGCCGAGCAGCAGGCCGACGGCCCGGGTCGCCACCTGGGCGGCCATCGTCACGCCCTCGGCGTTGGCGGCGGTCAGCAGCTCCAGCAGGTGGCGCCAGTACCCGCCGCCGCGGGCCTGCACCAGCGAGAACGACAGTGGCCGCCCCGACTCCGAGGCCATGCGGCGGAAGATGCCGAACTCGGCGTCGGCGTCGGTGAAGTCGGACACCACCTGCAGCACGCCCCGCCCGGTCGCCCCGATGGCCCGGGCGATGCCGACCAGCTCGTCGGCGCCGGCGGTGAGCGTGGGGGTCGGTTCGCCCCGCGACGTGCGGTGGTTGAGGGTGCGGGAGGTGGTGAAGCCCAGCGCCCCGGCCTCCACGGCCTCGGCGGCGATGGCGGCCATCGCTGCGATGTCGTCGGCGGTCGCGGGCTCCCGGGCGGCGCCCCGCTCCCCCATCACGTGCAGGCGCAGGGCGCCGTGGGGCAGCTGCAGCGCCACGTCGACGTCGAAGGGCCGCCGGTCGAGGACGTCCATGAACTCGGGGAACGACTGCCACTCCCACGTCAGTCCCTCGTCGAGCACCGCGCCGGGGATGTCCTCGACGCCCTCCATCAGCTCGATGAGCCGGGCGTGGTCCGACGGGCGCACCGGGGCGAAGCCGACCCCGCAGTTGCCGACGACCACGGTGGTCACGCCGTGCCACGACGACGGGATCATCCGCTCGCCCCAGGACGCCTGGCCGTCGTAGTGGGCGTGGATGTCGACGAAGCCGGGCGTGACCAGCAGGCCGTCGGCGTCGAGGGTGCGAACCGCCCGGCCGTCCAACCCCGGCCCGACGTCGACGACGACGCCGTCGCGCACCGCCACGTCCGCGGTCCGGGCCGGGGCGCCGGTGCCGTCGAGCACCGTGCCACCCCGCACGAGCAGGTCGTAGTCGCTCATGAGGTCCCTCCCGTTCTCTCTCGCACCCTAGAATCGAACAGTGTTCAAATCAACCGGCGCCCGCAAGCCCACCAAGTGGGGCGACCGGGCGCAGCGTCGGACCGACATCCTCGACGCCGCCCGCACCCGAATCGCCGAGCACGGCTACCTCGCCCTGAACATGCGTGACCTGGCGGCCGACGCCGGCGTGAGCCCCGCCACCCTCTACTCCTACTTCGCCACCAAGGAGGAGCTCTTCGCCACCCTCTACGCCGAGGCGATCCGACAGCACACCGAGGCGTTCCGGCCGCTCGCCGACGGCAACCACCGCCTCGCACCGCTGCTGGCGAAGGTGCTGGAGGGCTACCTCGACCTCTGGCGCACCTACGGCCGGCACTTCACGCTGTGGTCGGCGATCCGCCGCGACGTCGACCCCGAGCAGGGCCCCTTCCCCCGGGAACTGATCGACGAGCTGCGCAGCGCCACCGTCGCCCACAACAAGGTGCTGATGGAGAGCGTGCGGGAGGCGGCGGCGCGCGACGACCGGCGTGTCGTGGACGCGAAGCTGGTGCCCGCGTTCCTGTGGGCGACACTCAACGGCCTCGCCGACCACGTCGTCAGCGAGCGGCGGGGACTCGACCCGTTCCCGGCCCGCCGCCTGATCGACTTCGCGGGCCGTCGCCTGGCTGTCGCCATCACCGAGGAGATCGAGGAGACCGAGTGACCGAAGCGAAGAGCAGCGGGCGCCGCCGGCGGGTGGTGTGGGTGGGAGCAGGTGCGGCGGTCGTGGTCGTCGCGGCGGCGGCCTTCGTCGTGACCCAGGGCGGTGGGGGTGGTGGCGACGGCGGCGGCGACGGCTGCCTCTCCGGCCTGGCCGGCAACGTCCCCGTCGACGCCGGCGTCCTCTCCGGCTCCGACCTCGACCGTGCCCGGGATGCCGGCCTCGACATCGACGGCTCCGCCGAGGACGCCGGCAAGGCCGTCTTCGACACCGGCGTCCAACTCGACCCGTTGAGCCAGCGGCGGATCCAGGTCTTCGACAGCTCGACGGAGAGCACCGGCTACGCCGTCGGCGACGTCGAGTGCTGGGTCGGCGAGGGTGCCCAGGAGTTCGTCGCCCACGGGTCCTTCGACGCCGAGGCGATCACGACCAGCGACGCCGGCGGGGGCGTGACCGTCGTCCGTGGCGACGTCCTCGCCCTCGACACCGACGACCCGCCCACCGCGCTGTTCGACGCCCCGTCGGACGGGACGCCGCGAGCGGAGCTGGTGGAGGCCTTCGACCGGCACGGCGCCGTCACCTTCGCCGGCATCGGCGTCGACGACGGCGACGACGCCCCCTGGGCCGGGATCGGCCTGGCCAAGGGCGACGTCTGGGAGCTGCTCGTCGTGTGGGCGTTCCCCAGCGACGACGCCGCGGAGGCCAGCGTGGGCCGGGTGCTCAACGCCGTGCACGAAGGTCAGGTGCCGGCGATGGTCTCCGGCGACGTCGACGACGAGCTGCGCCGTGACGGTGCCGCCCTGTGGCTGCGGGTCCCGCTCAAGGACGACATCTCCCGATGGAACACGCCCCTCCAGATGTTCGACCCGATGTTCGGCGGGTGAACGGGTGGACGGTCACCTCGAACAGGTGGCCGTCGGGGCTGGTGAAGTACACCCGACCCTCCGAACCCAGCGGATCGTGGGTCAGGCCGTTGTCGATCGCCTCGGGACCGTTGCCGAACGGGACGTTGAGCCCGCGCAGCCGCTCGACCACGTGGTCGATCCGGACGGTCACGGCTCCGAGCATGGCGAGTAATTCGGTTGCCGCATGACGACGGGGCATGGGACCGTGTCGCCGACCTACGAAGCAACGGACGAAGGACGGTGACGGGGCATGCAGACAACCACGCAGGGCACGGCTGCACGCGTCCCGACGGACCGTCCGGCTCCCGCCTCCGGCTGACACTGACAGCCAGCTAGGCGAGTCGAGCCAACGAGACGGTCCCGGGACGCGCTGCCCGGTCCGTATCCATGTTGTCTCCGGAGGTTCTCCCTTGTCGCGCGACCAGCGCAACCGTCCTCGACGCCGCCAGGGCATGTCGAGGACGTCGTTCCGGTGCCGCAACTGCGGGCTCGACGTATCGGTCGACGCCCCGGGCACGGCACACCGAAACCACTGCCCCAACTGCCTGTGGAGCCGTCACGTCGACGACTCCCCGGGCGACCGGGCAGCCGACTGCGGTTCCTCGATGGAGCCCATCGCCGTCTGCGTGCGAGGCACCGGCGAGTGGGTGCTCGTCCATCGCTGCACCGCCTGCGACACCCTGCACCTCAACCGCACCGCGGGCGACGACAACCCGTTGCCCCTGGTGCGCATCGCGGTCAAGCCCCTGGCCCAACCGCCGTTCCCCTTGGAATGGCTCGGCCGCCTCTGACCGAGGACCGAGGTGCCTCCGCCGCCCGCCTCCCTCTGCGGGCGGCGGAGGTGCCGAGGCCAGTGGGGGTGAAGAGGAGGGTGTTGGCGCCGGGGGGTGGGGTGCGATGGTGGCGGCGGAGCTCGGCGTCCGCGTAGCGGGCACAGCGGCGATGCCACTCGAGGATGCCGGACATCCACTCCTTCAGGGCGTCGGCCTGGCGGGTGAGGGTGGCCCGGACCGGCGCAGCAAGTCCGAGCTCGTCGCACAGTGCCGGCAGCCCGACGCTCACCAGCTGCTCGAACTGCCGCATGCGCTCGGTCATCAGGTCGGCCACCACGTCGCGGGCCGCCAGCCGGTCGAGCCCCAGGAAGTTCTCCACGATCAGCACCAGGTTGTGCACGTCGCCCTCGAACTCGACCTCCTTCTGGTAGGAGACCAGGTCGTTGACGAAGCAGGCGTAGTCCTGGGCGGCGGTCTCCAGCTCGCGCACGACGCGGGTCTCGTAGATCTCCGGCGGCACGACGGCGTCGGCGCCGTCGGCCCGCGAGAGCCGGGCGAAGCTGATGTGCATGTCGGACCCGAACGTCTTGCGGCGCATCTCGATGTAGTCGACCGGGTCGGGGATGCGGTTCAGCGCCTGGTTGCCCAACTCCCACAGCCAGCTGGCGGTCATGTCCTCGACGGCGGCCCGGAACTGCTCCCGATCGTGCGACGCCAGCGACCCGACCGTGCGCCGCCACAGGTCGGCCAGGCCCCGCTCGACGGGGTTGGTGGGCACCGGCGTCGGCGCAGCCGGATCGAGCGGCATGAAAAGGGACAGCCGCTCGTTGAGGAGCTTGGCCCCGAGCAGGTTGCGGCTGGCCCCGAGCACCAGGGGGAAGAAGTCGTCGCCGTAGGTGCCCCAGGCGAGCCAGTCGGACTCGACGTCGAGCTGCTCGGGCGTCGCGTCGGCGTGGATCATGGCGGCGCAGTGCGGGAAGTCGAAGCCCCGGAACCGCCGCTCGTCCCACAGGCCACCGGCCTCCAGCCCGGGCACGGAGTCGAAGAAGCCCATGCTCCGGGCCCAATCGACGGCGTGGACCCGTGCGCGGTCGAGGTGCGGGCTGGTGCGCACCGGGAACGGCATGTAGAGGTCGGGCAGCGGGAGGTGCCCCACCGGACGGAACAGCGCCTGCCCGTGTTGCACGGTCCGACGCTGCAGGCCCCGGCCCACGGTGCCCAGCGCCCGGCGGACGCCCTCGGTGCCCAGCCCCGTCGGCCCCCGGAGCCGACCGCCGGGCCCGTGCGAGGCCTCGTTCATGTAGCGGCTCGACCGGTCGTGCCACTCGTGGCCGCCGGCCTGCCAGTCCTGCAGGCCCTTCACGTAGGCGACCACCCGGGCCTGCTCGTGGGGCGGGACGGCGTGCTCCGCCAGCAGGGCCGGCACCTCCACCAGCGCGGTGTCCTCGAACTGGAGCAGCCGTGAGGTGAGCAGCTCGTTGACGGCCTCGGCCGCCTCCTGGGTGGACGTGTCGAAGAAGTGCTCGAACACCAGCACGGCGTTGGAGTTCTCGCCCTCCTCCTGCACCTCGCGCTGGTAGGAGAAGAGGTCGTTGCGGAGGTGCACGGCGTCGGCGAACGTGTCGGTGAGCACCCGCAGCGGCCGGGAGCCGGTGAGCACGGGCGGGATCTCGGCGTCGGCCGCCACCTCCACCAGGTTGGCCGACCAGGGCGCGCCGCCCACCCGACGCCGCATCTGGATGTACTCGATGGGGTTGGCGATGCGGCCCCGGTCGATGTTCTCGAGCTCCCACATCGACTCGACCATGAGGTTGTGGGTGCTGGTGACGAAGCGGCGCCGCCACTCGGGCGACATGGCCGGCACGGTGCGCGCCCACAGGTCCTTCAGGCCCGCTTCGGCGGGGTTCCGGGGCTCGGGCGACTCCTCGCCGTCGTCCACCATGAACCGCTCGAGCCGGTCGAGGTAGAGGCGCGCACCCGCATGGTCGCGGGAGTACTTGAACAGCTCCAGGAAGTGGTCGTCGAAGAAGAAAACCCACACGTACCAGTCGGTGACCAGGTCGAGGGTCGGACCGTCGCAGTCGGGGTGCGTGTAGGCGCACATCAGGGCGTAGTCCATCTCGGCCAGGGCGGCCTCGTCCCACACGACACCGCCGCCCGGCTTGGCGGCGTCGAGCATCCCCATCCGCTGCGCCCACTCGGCGCTGTGCCGCCGGGAGCGTTCGAGGTGAGGGTTGAGCCGAGCCGGATACGGCAGGTAGAAGTCGGGCAACCGGAACGCCTGGATCGCACCCATGGTGATGACAGTGACACTCTGGGTGCCCGGCCGCAACACGATCCCGGCACCAATTCCGAGGGGTTTCCGGCGGCAGCTAGGAGACCGCCCGGGCGCAGCGGTCGGCCAGGGCGGCGACGGCGGCGACGAGCTCCGGCGGGTCGGTGACCGTGAAGTCGATGCCGATCGAGGTGACCAACCAGGCCAGGTTGTGGGGCGACTCGCCGCCGAGGTGGAGCAGGCAGGACGAGTCGTCGACGGCCTCGACGGCGCCCATCCCCGGCCACAGGCACTCCGACACGACGTCGGCCGGGGCGTGCATCGTGACCACCGTGCGCCACGGCCACGTGCGGGCCGACAGCTGCCGGGACAGGTAGGTGGTGACGTCGCCGTCGGGCGGTTCCCGCGGCTCGAACGAGGGCCCGGTGACCCGCCGGGGCGTCAGGCGGTCGACCCGGAAGGAGCGCCAGTCGGACCGGTCGACGTCCCACGCCACCAGGTACCAGCGCCGCCCCCAGCTCACCAGCGAGTGCGGCTCGACCAGCCGCCGCGACTCCCGACCGTCGGCGGCCGTGTAGTCGAAGCGCAGCCGCTCGTGGCGCCGGCACGTCTCGGCGATCTGCAGCAGCGTGGCCGCGTCGATCGCCGTCGCCGGCATGTCGACCCGCACGGTGGCGCCGGCCACGGTGTTCACCCGGTGCCGCAGGCGCGCCGGCAGCACCTGCTCCAGCTTGGCGAGCGCCCGCAGCGATGTCTCGGCGATGCCGCGGACGGTGCCGCCCGCGGCGCTCGCGAGCCCGACGGCCACGGCGACCGCCTCGTCGTCGTCGAGCAGCAGCGGCGGCATGTTGGCGCCCGCCCCCAGCCGGTAGCCGGCGGTGCCCCGGGTGGCGTCGACCGGGTAGCCGAGCTCCCGCAGGCGGTCGACGTCGCGGCGCACCGTGCGGGTGGTGACACCCAGCCGGTCGGCCAGCTCGCCGCCGGTCCAGTCGGGGCGGGCCTGCAGCAACGACAGCAGGCGGAGCAGCCGGGCGGAGGTCTCGAGCATGCCGCCAACCTTGCCAGACCATTAGGACCGAAGCTGTCCTAATGGCCGTCGTACCGTGCCATCCATGAGCACCGACGACGAGATCCAGCCCTTCCGCATCGACATCCCCCAGGCCCAGCTCGACGACCTGAAGGCCCGGCTCGCCGACACCCGCTGGCCCGACGAGCTGCCCGACGTGGGCTGGTCGTACGGCGTGCCCACCAGCTACCTGAAGGGCCTCGCCGACCACTGGGCGACCGCCTACGACTGGCGCAAGCAGGAGGCCCGGCTCAACGAGCACCCCCAGTTCGTCACCGAGATCGAGGGCCAGCGGGTGCACTTCCTGCACGTGCGGTCGCCCGAGCCGACCGCCCTGCCACTGGTGCTGCTCCACGGCTGGCCCGGCTCGATCGTCGAGTTCCTCGAGCTGATCGGCCCGCTCTCCGATCCGGCCGCCCACGGCGGCGACCCGGCCGACGCCTTCCACCTGGTGATCCCGTCGCTGCCCGGCTTCGGCTTCTCCGGTCCGACCCGCCGGGCCGGTGCCACCGAGCGGTTCGCCGAGGTGATCGCCGGGCTCATGGCCCGCCTCGGCTACGACCGCTACGGCGCCCAGGGCGGCGACGTCGGCGCCTGGGTGGCGCCCGACCTGGGCCGCATCGACACCGAGCACGTCGCCGGCGTCCACGTCAACAACCTCCTCACGTTCCCGGCCTGGGACGGCAGCGACGACGTGAGCAGCTACAACGACGCCGAGAGGGCCCGGCTCGAGCTGATGGAGGCGTGGAACAACGAGAAGTCGGGCTACGCCATCATCCAGTCGACCCGGCCGCAGACGCTGGCGTTCGGGCTGAACGACTCCCCCGCCGGCCAGCTCGCCTGGATCGTGGAGAAGTTCAAGGAGTGGACCGACCCGACCCGGGACCTGCCGGAGGACGCCGTCGACCGCGACCTCCTGCTCACCAACGTCAGCATCTACTGGCTGACGGCGACGGCGGGCTCGTCGGCCCGGCTCTACCGGGAGAGCGCCGACTGGGGCACGACCAAGCCGATCTCGGGCGTCCCGACCGGCGTGGCGGTCTTCCCCGGCGACGTGACGATCCGGAGCCTGGCCGAGAAGGAGCACGACGTCGTCCAGTGGACCGAGTTCGACCGGGGTGGCCACTTCGCCGCTCTGGAGGCCCCCGACCTGCTGCTCGCCGACGTCCGGGAGCTCTTCCGGAAGGTGCGCTGACCAGGGATGCAGTGACGTGGTGACGCCGTGCCGGAGTGCCCAACTAACAAGGCGGTGTTAGGGACAAGGACACTGCCGGCACGGCGTCACCCGATGAGAACAGGGCGCGTTGGGATCATGACGGTGTTTGCCCAACGAAATCTCGGTCAGATCCGGAGGGCGTCGACGCCGGCCGCGGCGGCCAGTTCCCGCAGCCGGCTCGCCCGGTCGGCGGCCACGAGGCCCAGGTCGACGAGGGCGGTGTCGTAGCGGTCGAGCGCCGCCCGCACGCCTCGGTCGTCGCGGCGGGCGACGTGCGCCGCCACGCTCACGTGGTGCCCCCGCTCCGACCAGATGTCGGCCTGCAGCGCCGCCGCCGCCAGCTCCTCCGCCTCGTCGGGCTCGCCCCGGGCCAGCAGCAGCTCGCCCGCCCGGCAGGCCATTGCCACCAGCCGCTGGCGGCGTTGCTCCACCTCCGGCAGCGCCCACTCCTCGCCGGCCAGCTCGGTCGGGTCGCCCCGCCACAGCGCGACTGCCGCCCGCATCGGCCCCAGCGCCAGGGACGGGGCGCCCCTGCGGTCGGCTGCGGTGGCCTCCGCGTGGTGGGCGTCGAAGTCCCACAGGTCGACGTGCAGGTGGTCGCCGCCCTCCAGCACCAGGCCGCCGCCGTGGGTGCGCACCAGGAACGAGGCGTCGCGGTCGACCCGGTCGGGCTCCAGCACCCGGAGCAGGTACGACAGGGTCACCCGCAGGTTGCGTGACTGGGCCTCGACGTCGAGCGTCGGCCACAGGTCGGCGGCCAGCCGCTCCCGGCTCACCGGCCGCTCCAACGCCAGGTGGGCCAGCAGCGACCGCACCCGCTCCCGCCGCCAGTCGGGCGAGTCGACCAGCCGGCCGTCGCGGCGCAGGTCGACCGGGCCGAGCAGCCGCAGCTCCAGGCGCCCGCTCGGCGGCACCGGCAAGCGGCCCAGCGCCGTGCGGGCCGACCGGGCCACCTCCGGCCGACCGCCGGGCGCGTCCTCCTCGGCCAGCCGCCGCACCACCGGCTGGGCGGCCGGCCACAGGGCGTCCATCAGGTCGTTCGCCGCCGCCTCGCCCTCCCGCAGCCCGGCGAGCGCCAGCTCCACCGCCCACACCAGCGGCAGGTGCGCCCGCACCGCCCCCGTCGACACCTCCCGCAGCACCGCCGCCGCCCGGGCGTCGGCCCGGGCGCCCGCCGCCACCCGCACCTCGACCAGCGCCCGGGCGAGGGCGTGGGCCTGGGCGAAGGCGGGGCCGAGGGGCGCGGCGTCCCACACGCCGCGCGTGGCCGGCACCAGCACGTACCAGAGCGCCAGGCTGCGCTGCTGCGGGGCGGCGGCGTGGCCCGGTCCCAGCAGCCCGAAGCGGTCGAAGTAGTCCTCCAGCAGGGCCGACGCGGCCGGCTCGTCGCCCCGGGCCACCAGCAGCGCCGCCTCGGCGACGGTCAGGTTCACGTCGACCAGCGGCACCTCCCGCGACGTGGCGCTGTGCCGGGCCCGCTCGAGGTAGGGCGCCGCCTCGTCGGGCCGGCCCACGAACGCCAGCGCCAGGCAACAGGTCGCCGACCCCAGCGCCTGGTAGTTGCCGTGCCCTGCCGCGGAGTAGCGCTCCACCAGCGGGCCGAACCGCTGCACCACCTCGTCGACCTGCCCCAGGAACCACCGCGCCTGCAGCCGGGCCGCCTCGAACAGCGGCGCGTGCAGCGGCGCCGACCCCTCCACCGCCCGGTCGGCCGCCACCAGGGCCTCCTCCGGCCGGCCGAGGTGGCTCCACGACAGCGACCGCACCCAGTCGACCAGGCGGGTCCACTGCCAGTTGAAGGCGCCCGCGGGGATGCGGTCGAGCTCGGCGAGGGTGCGCTCCGAGTCGTTGGCCAGGTCGGCCACCAGCGCCCGCCCGACGCAGGCCAGCGCCGCGGCCGGCTCGTAGCCCGACGCGTCCAGCTCGAACAGCCGCTGCGCCACCGCCACCATCCGCTCCGGCTGCTCCCACCACCAGGCCAGCTGGGCGAGCTGGGTGATGCAGGCCAGCTCGCCGGTCACGTCGCCCGTCTCCCGGAACCGCGCCATGGCCCGGGAGAACCCGGCCTCGGCGGCCTCGGGGTCCGACGGGATGCTCGCCACGGCCCCCAGCAGCTGGGCCACGGCTCCGGTGTGCCGCTCGGCGGGGAGGCGCTCCAGCCACGTGGCCACCACGTCGCCCGGCACCGGGGGGCGGGCCGCGCCGAGCGCCTCGACCACCACGCGGGTGACGTCGTCCCAGGCCGCGGCGTCGGCCAGCAGGGCGACGGCGGCCACGGTGTCGCCCTCGGACGCCAGCGCCAGCCCGGCACGCCGGCGCGCCGCGGCCACATCGTCGGGGTCGACGCCGTCGGCCAGGAAGCTGCGGTAGAGGGCATGGATCGACCAGGTGCCGCCCGCCGTCCGGCTGACGAGGGGGAGGTCGGCGGTGAGCCGGCCGACGTCGACGTCGCAGCCGAGCGCGGCCGCGGCCAGCTCGTCGTCGAAGTCGCCGAGCTGCGCCAGCAGGGCGAGCTGGTGGCGGTGGTCGACGGCCAGGCCCGACAGCACCTCCTCCCACACGTAGGCGTCCTCCACCTCGTCGGTGCCGCCGGCCGCCGACGCCGTCGCCGTCAGCTCGGCGAACGCCGGCCAGCCGCCGCAGCTGGCCAGCGGGCCCAGGGGGACGCCGCGGCGGACGGCGAACTCGGCCAGCTCCCCGTCGGTGAACGACAGCTCGGCCTCGCTCAGGCGCAGCACGTCGCCCTGCACCTCGGCCCGGGCCAGCGCCACCGGTGCGGCGCTGCGACCCGACAGCACCAGGTGGCCGTTGCGGGGCAGGCGGTCGAGCAGCGCCGCCAGCACCGCCGCGCCCGACGACTCGGGCGCCACCACGTGCACGTCATCGAGCAGCAGGGCGACGGCGCGGGGCGAGCGGTGCCACACGGCGTCGGCGATCACGTCGACCGCCTCGGGAGCGGTGCTGCCGGCGCCGGGCGGGTCGCAGCCGAGGGCGCGGCAGATGCCCGCCACCAGCGACGACGCCGCCGCGTCCTCGGGCCGGCAGGTCACCCACACGTCGTCGCCGACGGGGGCGAGGCGGTTGTCGTCCCAGGCCTGGGCCAGGAGCGTGGTCTTCCCGAACCCGGCCGGCGCGGCCACCACCACGACCGGGACCGTGAAGCGGCGCCGGAGTCCGTCGAGCAGCCGCGACCGCACCAGCAGCGCCCGCCCCCCGACGGGAGGCTCGTACCGGCCACGCCCGATGCCGGAGACCACGGCGCCAGGTTAGGAGTGCCCGCCGCCTCCGGAAGGTCGGCATGACGCTCCGTGCGGGCAGGACAGTCACCGATGGTGGTGGGAAACGTACTTTGCGTCCCTAGCCTCTCGGGGAGCGCGGGTTGGCGGGCATGACGGAGGAGGTCGGAAAGTTGACCAAGTTCCGGGTGACCGCCCTGATGACGGCCGTTGTGAGCGTGAGCATCTTCGCTCCCGCCTGGTCGTCGGCAGCATCAGCCCAGACACCGCCAGTGCCAGATCTGCCCGTCGACGTGCCGGTCCCCGACCTGCCGGTCGACGTGCCCGTGCCCGTCCCCGACCTGCCGGTTCCGGACCTCCCCGTGCCGGTCCCCGACCTGCCGGTCCCCGACCTGCCGGTTCCGGTCCCCGACCTCCCGGTTCCGGACCTCCCCGTGCCCGTCCCCGACCTCCCGGTCCCCGACCTGCCCGTGCCCGTCCCCGACCTCCCGGTCCCCGACCTCCCGGTCCCCGACCTGCCCGTGCCCGTCCCGGACCTCCCGGTC
>DATHJB010000054.1 GCA_035316325.1 Acidimicrobiales bacterium | reverse complement strand
ATCTCCAGCAGCAACTGCAGGTTCATGTCTTGCGACTGTAATCCAAGGCTGTCGACCTGGTAGAGTACTGTTCTCCTCTGTGAGGCTGCGTGAGGGGGAGGCGTACGAGGCGATGTCGGTTGTCCGCAGGCCCCTCACCGTGGGCGACGTGCTCGCCCCTGCGCTGACGCAGGACCCGACCCGCGAGGCCCTGGTGGGCGCCGACCGGCGCTTCACCTACGAGCAGCTCGACCGGGCCGCGGACCAGGCCGGCGCCGCGCTGCACGGCCTCGGCGTCGGCCGGGGCGACGTCGTGGCCGTCAGCCTTCCCAACGAGACCGACGTCGTCGTCGGCTTCCACGCCACCCTGCGGCTGGGCGCCGTGTGGCTGGGCGTCAACCGCAACCTCGCTCCTCCCGAGAAGCGCTTCGTACTGGCCGACGCCGGGGCCCGGGTGCTGATCGCCGACGAGGACGTCGTCGACGGGCTGGCGAGCACCGCTGCGATCGGGGACCGCGGGCTGCGGATCGTCACGTCCGGCGGCGACGCCGGTGAATGGCAGCGGCTCGTGGCCAGTTCCGGTGGGACCTACCCGCGCGCGCAGCCGCGGCCCGACGATCCGGCCGGCATCGCCTACACCAGCGGCACGACCGGACGACCGAAGGGCGTGGTGCACTCGCACCGCAACCTGCTGCTGCCGGGCGCGGTCCTGGGCGAGTCCCGCGGCTACGGCCCCGACCTGCGGCGGGGCGACTGCGCCGCCCTCACCATCCTGAACCTCCAGGTCACCGGCACGCTGCTGACCGCCCAGGCCGGGGGCACGCAGGTCGTCATGGACCGTGTCGACGCGGCGGGCATCGCCCGCTGGGTCGGTGACGAGCGCATCACCTCGTGGTTCGGCGTCCCCACGATGCTCCACGACCTGGCCGGCTCACCCGAGGTCACGCCCGAGCAGCTGGCGAGCCTCGAGGACGTCTGGACGGGCGGCACCTACCTCCCGGACACGGTGCGCGCCCGGTTCGAGGCGAGGTTCGGCAAGAGCGTCCACGCCACGTACGGCCTGACCGAGGTGCCGACGGTAGTGACGATCGAGCCGCGCACCGGTGAGAGGGTCGACGGATCAAGTGGACGGGCTTTGGCCCACCTGACAGTCGAGATCCGGGACGACGACGACAAGGTGCTGCCCGTCGGCCACCTGGGGGAGGTCACGGTGCGGGCCCACGAGGATGGGCCGTGGGCCGACGCGTACCGCCCGATGCTCGGCTACCAGGGCGAGATCGCGGCGGCCGACGCCCTGCGGGACGGGGTGCTCTACACCGGCGACGTGGGCGAGCTCGACGAGCACGGGCACCTGTTCGTGCGCGACCGGCGGAAGTCGATCATCGTGCGCGGCGGCGCCAACGTCTACCCGGCCGAGGTCGAGCGCGTCCTGCTGCAGCATCCCGGGGTGGTGGGCGCGGCCGTCGTCGGCTTCCCGGACGCACGGCTGGGCCAGAGGGTCGCGGCGGCCGTCGAGCTCGGCCCGGGCACCCGGCTCGAGCCCGAGGTTCTCCAGGAGCACTGTCGTCGAGAGATCGCCCGCTACAAGGTGCCGGAACGCTGGCGCTTCGAGCACCTGCCCCGCAACGCCATGGGCAAGGTCTCGCGGGTGGAGGTCGAGACGTGGTTCGCCCAGCCGCCGGGACTCGACGATCGCAGCGGCTAGCCCGAACTTTCACGGGGTGGTGACGGGATGGAGGTGTGGCAGGACGACCAAGGGGGATGAGACGTGGACCCATCGGCGCCGGGGTGGTACCCCGACCCTTACGGCCGGCACGAACGCCGCTACTGGAGTGGCGTCCGCTGGTCCCGCCACGTCGAAGACCGTGGCTACCGAGCCCAGGAGCAGCCACCCGAGCGACCGGTGCTGCTCCGACCCCGCACCGACGGCGAGCAGATGTTCGGGACGGAGCCGCCGCCTCGCCGCATGGCGCCACGCTCCCGGCGCCGCCCGGCCGGCCCGATCGCCGGCGGCCTGGCTGTGGTGCTGGTCGCCGTCGTCGGCGTCGTGTTGCTCACGAGGGGTGGCGGGGACGACGGCGACGACCCGCTCACCGAGGA
>DATHJB010000053.1 GCA_035316325.1 Acidimicrobiales bacterium | reverse complement strand
CCACGGGTGAACGGGATGGTGCCGGCCTCGGGGCGGTTGCTGTTGCGGACGAGGATCTCGTCCCCGTCCTCGGCCACCTCGAAGCACTGGCCGTTGTCCGTGAAGGTGGACTTGCGCCAGTGCAGATCGGTCGTGTTGTCGGTGGTCAACGTCGGGCCTCCCATGTGTGGGCCATCTGGCGGATCAGGGCGATGGAGTCGGCGGGCGACAGCGCCAGGTGGGTGGCCTGTTCGAACGCCTGAGCGAAGTAGGCGGTCTCGTCCGCCTCGGTGATGAACCGGGTGCCCCCGTAGCTCGACAGGCACACGGTCGGGTTGCCCCAGGGGTGGGCGAGGATCGAGAACGAGTCGAGCCGCCGGGCCTCGTACTGGCCGGCGGTGAACGGCATGACGCGCACCGTCACGCTCGGCAGTTCGGCGGCGTCAGCGAGGCTGTAGAGCTGCTCGGCCATCACCTGCGGAGTGCCGAGCTGGACGTGCAGCACCTGCTCGGCCTGGATGACCTCTAGGCCGACGTCACCGGTGCGGACGCGCTGCTGGCGGTGCCGCCGCTGGTTGATGTTCTGCGTCACGTAGTCGTCGGTCACCCCGGCCAGCCCGACGCAGCGGACCACCGCCTCGACGTAGGCGGGAGTCTGAAGCAGGCCGTCCACGAGCTTCGGCTCGTGGACCCGGATGCCGGTCGCTGACTGCTCCATCGCGAGGTAGTGGGCGAGCCACCCGGCGATCTCCCCGGCGTCGATCGGCATCGAGGACAGCATGGACGCCAGTTCGCTCAGAGTCACGCTGATCGCCGCCGCGTAGGCGGGGCGCTGCTGTGGGTAGGGGGTGGACTCGCCCCGCTCCCACTTGCCGATCGTCGTGCGGTCGACCTCGACCAGCTCGGCGACCTGCTCCTGCGTCTTGCCGGCCGCCTTGCGGGCCTCCACCAGCCTGTGGCGTCGCACGGACGCACCCTACATCTCTCACCCGCGCCGTGGAGTCCGGCACCGACCCCTGCCAGCGTGCGACGGACAGCACGCGCCGGGGTGGGCCGGCGCGACCTCGATGCACCTGATGGTGTTTCACGGCACTTAGGACAACGTCAGTGGTAGAATCAAGGGTGACAGAAGTCACAGAGACGGCGGGGCGGGCCGCCGAACA
Source organism: Acidimicrobiales bacterium (assembly GCA_035316325.1). Classification (NCBI taxonomy): domain Bacteria; kingdom Bacillati; phylum Actinomycetota; class Acidimicrobiia; order Acidimicrobiales; species Acidimicrobiales bacterium. Next base: position 3,634 of record DATHJB010000053.1, on the reverse strand, counting down.
CGACCCGCCCCGGTGTCACCGACACGGAAGGTCGATGACGATGGTGAACAGTACCGAGCGCCCACTCTGCGCGGAGTGCGGCGACGAGGTGGACCCAGGCGAGGCCCACTGGCTCCACGAGGACGGGTGTCCGGTCCAGGCGCTCGCCCACGTGGAGCACGTGCCCGGAGCGGTGGAGGTTCGGGAGGCGCTCGCCTCGTGTAGCTGCGATCGGGTGTGTCATCCCGACTGCTGCCCGCAGCCCGACTGTGTGGGGACGGGGTCGTGACGGTCTCGACGTGCGAGGTCTGCGGCCAGCTCGTGCAGCTCGCGCTGAACGAGTGGGTGCACACCGGCTCGGGCACGTGGGCGGTCCTGCCCGTGCGGCACCGGGCGCAGGTGGTGCTCGGCTCGGTGAAGGAGGCCAGGTCGTGAAGCGGTCGCGCCGGGTGTGGCGGTCGGACCCGCCGCTGAGGGTGACGGTCGCTGAGCTGGTCCAGCACGGGCTCGATCGTCACCCGGAGGCGGTTGCGATCCAGTGGACCGACTCCGACGTCGTGGTCTGTCGGCGTCACGCCCTGGACCCGGTGGTGCTACGGATCATCAAGCAGATCAGGCCGATGGCGGATGGGGCCAAGGTGCTGCTCGGTCGGGGCCGTCACCGGCCGAACTGCGTGCACTGCGTCACCCAGCAGGACTATCGACGGCAGGTGGAGCGGGTCCGTCAGCGCCGTTGAGCAGGTCACCCCGCCAGGTCGTCGCGGCCCCGGTTGAGATTGCCCCTCGGCCGGGGTCGTGGCGCGCCTGGCGGAAGCTCACACCACCTGACAACAACTCTCGGTCATTTCTCCTGCTTTCGCTGGCTCTCCGTCAATCTCGCTGTTTAGGGTCTACCTCGCCACGCTCCGTGGTGACGATGAGACCGAGAGGACAGGACATGACGACCAAGACGAAGAACCAGCCGGCCAGGGCCACCATCGAGAAGGTGGCCGGCCGGCTCGGCGTGGTCCCCCGGACGGCGAGCACGATCGCCAACGAGACGGGGCTCACCCCGGCGACCGCTCGCCGCTGCCTCGTGGTCCTGGTCGACCAGGGGCGCGCCGAGAAGACCGACCGGGGTGAGTGGGTGGCCGCCCAGCAGGACGCCGGGCACCCAGAGCCGCAGGCCGAGGCCCCGCCGACGCCGATCAAGGAGCCGGCGGCGCTGACCAAGTCGGCCATCGGCAAGCTGAGCCGGGACGAGCTGGTCGCGTGGGCCACGAGCTGCTCGCTGTTGGAGCACCTGACCGAGGACGACCTCGCCGCCCTGGGCACGAAGGGCAAGGTCGTCGACGAGGTCACGGGCGCGCTGCTCCGGGCCGAGGTGGACGAGGACCGCCGGGCCGCCGCCACCGACGAGGTCGCCCGCCCGCTGGCCGAGCTGATCGGCTTCACGCCGCCGGTCAAGCCCGCCAAGGCGGCGAAGGCCATCAAGGCGACCAAGCAGGCCGCCGCCCGGCCCGAGGCCCCGGCCTCGCCGCTGACGGGGGTGGCCGTGAAGCTGGCCGCCCTCGGCCTCTCCGACAAGCTGGCCCGGCACGACGCGCAGCTCGTGGAGCTGCTGGCCGAGCACGGGCCGCTCACCCGGGACCAGGTCCTGGCGAAGGTCCCCGGCCTGTCGGCCTGGGCGTTTCGCCGGATGTCGGAAGGAAAGCACTCCGACCGCAGCTTCTCGCCGCTGCTGTCGGTCACCGGCCAGGGCAAGACCCGCACCTACCAGCTCAGCCAGCAGGGCACGAAGGTCGTCGGCCGGTGAGCGCGAGCACCTGTCAGCACTGCGGGCACCCCGCCACGTTCAGCATGACCGAGCACGGCTACCGGGGCTTCGTCCACGAGGCGACCGGCACGACCGAGTGCCCCCCGGTCGTGCGGCTGACCGCCGACCTCAAGGCCCGCCTCCACGAGGCGATCGACGGCGAGGGGTGGGACCGCCCCGGCGAGACCACCCTCGCGGACGAGGCCCACGCCCAGGTCGACGCCGTGCCGACCGGCACCGTGCTCACCCCCGGGGCCGACGAGTTCGGCGCCGACGATCAGGAGCCGCTCACCCCGGTCGCCCACGTCGTGGAGACCGTCGAGTTCTTCGGCTTGGAGAACGTGTCCGGCGACTGGCACGCCGAGTAGCCGACCACCCCACCTACCCCGAGGCCCCTGGTCGACCGGCCAGGGGCCTTTCTCTTTGCCGCATCGGCCCCTCAGCTTGCCGGAGACGGGCCGCGAGGGTGGGTCATTGGTAGACCACATACCGAACGCGAGTTCGTCATCCACACCCCGAGGCCGCCTGGTGGAAGACACTGTGCAGTTACAACCGGAGCTGGGGGCACGACGAAGGACTGAGGATGCCTGCCGGGAACGAAGAACTGAAAGCGATGCAGACGGCCTACGAGGCGCTGGAGCCGCTCGACCCCGAGCAGCGAGGCCGAGCGATGCAGTGGCTGAGGGCAGCGCTCGACGTCACCGACCTGGGGGGAGACGCCGCGCCCGGTGCCCCCGCCGCAAACGGCACCCAGGGTCCCGGGGAAGGCGGACCCCCGTCGTCCCCGCCCTCGCCGAGGGCCTTCATCGCTCAGAAGAAGCCCAAGTCGGCCGCCGAACGGATCGCGTGCCTGGCGTACTACCTGACCCACTATCGGGGCACTCCGACCTTCAACACGAGGGCGTTGACCGACCTCAACACGGACGCGGCTGCTCCCAGGTTTGCCAACCCGAGTCGAGACGTCGACAACGCTGACCGGTCGAGCGGCTTTCTCGTCACCGCTGGAGAGCGGACCAAGCAGCTCACGGTCCGCGGCGAGGCGCTAGTCGTCGCCCTGCCCGACCGAGAGGCCGTGAAGCAGGCGCTGGAGGAGCACCCGCACAAGCGCCGGCGAGCCAGCGGGGCGGCCAAGAAGGCCGCTGCCGAGTCCTAGGCGTGCTCGCGACGATCCGAGCCTCGCTCGCGTCGGCGCTCGACCCGACGCTGGTCGACGAGCTGCTCGAGACGTACACCGAGGCGAAGCGCAACTTCTACGAGGGCGGTCACCGCCTCAACGCCGTCGAGGGCGGCCGCTTCTGCGAGGCGGCGTACCGGCTCCTCGCCCAGCGCACCACCGGCTCCATCACGCCGCTCGGCCGCCAGCTCGACACGGAGAAGCTCACCAAGCAGCTGGCAAACCTGCCCTACGGCTCGCACCCCGACTCGGTCCGCGTCCACATCCCGCGCGGCCTGCGGGTGGTCTATGACATCCGCAACAGCCGGGACGCCGCCCACCTGGCGGACGGGATCGACCCCAACCTCCAGGACGCCACGCTGGTCGTGTCGGTGCTCGACTGGGTGCTGGCCGAGTTCGTGCGGCTCTACCACGGGGCATCGCCGGACCAGGCACAGCGCATCGTCGAGGACCTCGTGACCCGGCGGGCACCGGCGATCCAGGAGTTCGGGGACTTCCTCAAGGTGCTGAAGCCGGACCTGCGCGCCGGCGACCACGCTCTCGCTTTGCTGTACCACTGCGGCTCAGCCGGCGCCTCGCTCGCAAAGCTCACCGAGTGGGCGAGGCCTCCGATGCGGGCGAACCTCAAGCGGACGCTGACGGGCCTGACCGACGACAAGGCGCTCGTCCACTTCGACGGTCAGCGC
>DATHJB010000052.1 GCA_035316325.1 Acidimicrobiales bacterium | reverse complement strand
GCGGGCGTGGTCGATGAACTCGGGCACCAGGTCGAGACCGGTCGCGTCGACCTCCAGCGAGCGCAGGTGTGCGGTGAGGTGCCCGGGCCCGCAGCCCACGTCGAGCACGGCGCCGGGCCGGATCGACAGGTGCCGGGCGATGAGGGCGAGGTCGTCCGCGTGCACCTGGGTGCTGCTGATGAGCTCGATGTACTGCTCCGCCATGGCTCCGTACGCCCGCTGAACCTGTTGCCGCGGGTCGGGGCGGCCTGTCAGGCCGATGCCTCGTCCACGAACGCGCTCTCGGCCCGGTCGCCCCAGTTCGCGTCGCCGGCGGCCATCGTGTTCAGGCCCAGGTCGCAAAGGCCCCGCTGCTGGTCGGGTGTCATCTCGTCGTAGTGCGTGAGAAACGTCTCGCCCGTGTGGGCGCGCCAGGCCGACCGCTGAGCATCGGAGAGCAGGTCGGCCCGCTCGGTCGCCAACTCGGCGTCACGCAGCGCGTCCCAGACCAGCGACGCCGCACGGCACCGGGCCTCGTCGAACCGGTCGGTCGCAGCGCGCTCGGCCTCGTCCCGGGCATCGCCACCGGCCCGCTCGATCGCCAGCCGGTTGGAGCGGTCGACGAACCAGCCCTGGCCCTCCGATTCCTCCACGATCTCGGCCTCGAACTCCTGGGGTGAGGCCGCCCCACGTGCATAGTCGAAGGCCGCCTCGATCAGCATGTACGACGAGTGCTCCACCAGGATGCCGTCCAGCTCCTCGACCATGTCGACGTCGCACGGATCGACCTCCACCGAGCGGACCCGGTCCCCGAACTCCTCCACCAAGCCCTCGGTCACGCACGAGCCCCGGTCCCCGCCACCGCCGCAAGCGGCCGGCACAAGCCCCAGCACCACCACCGAGCCCCACGCGATGGCGCACCGTCTCATCGGACGCACGCTACGGGCCTGCCCAACCGCACCCCCAACACCAGACCCGTCACCCACGTCTCTCGCACCGTGCCGCCCGGGACGAGTAGGGCATGGGACCTGCTCCTCGTCGTTCGCAGTGGTGTCGTTCACAGGGGGTAGGTCGCCTGCGCCAGCGAATCGCGAGCGGGAGTGGACGCCGCGCCGAGGACTCGGCGGCATCGGCACGCCATGTGGATGGGTCGAGCACCCAGCGGATCAACTCTCGAGGGCGGCGGCGAGGCGCTCGAGCGTGGCGCTCATCGTCTGATGGTTGCGCGCCGTGCGGTCGTCCACACCCGAGATCCGTTTGCTGAACTCCAAGGTGGACTCGGGGCGCAGGTCCTCGTTCCACTCGGTCACACGGCACCCCGTCTCCGTGGGCTCGATGAGGTACCCCCAGGTCGAGTAGTGGAAGTCCATCATCGAGCACTCGAACGCGAACGCCCGACCGGGGTGGGCCTCGATGACCTTGCCTTGGGTGGTCCACTCGTGGTTGCCGTGGCGGTTGTGACCGTCGAAGGTGGCACCGACGACCGGGCCGTCGACGCCCTCGTGCCACTCGCAGACGTAGCACTCCTCGGACCATTCGCCCATGCGAGTCACATCCGAGATCGCGGCATAGACCACTTCGGGCCCCGCGGCGATGTCACGGGAAACCTCGAGCTTGTCGACCATGGGGCGAAGTTCACCACAACACGGGCAACCGTGACCGTCGAGGCCACCGGTCGTCGATGTGCGGCACAGGGTCCGGTCCATGCCGGGTACGTCCCGCACACCTCGCTGTTCGCGCCTTGCGCAAGGCGCGAGTGCCGCTAGCAGCTGGGCTCCTTTGACCCCACCTACCCCAGCGAACCCCTCGCCCACTTCGAACCCTCGTCCGCGACCTCTTCACCACCTCGGTGGGGGACGGGGACTCCTCAGCAGTCCGAACGAGCTGGTCTGCGTTCCGGACCGCATTCCCTGATCGGTGAGGGGGTGCGGATGTTGCTACAACTAGTAGGTGTCTCAGCACTCGTCAGTTCCCGATGGCCCGGGTGGTAGCCCGGTAGAGATCGACATCACGACGCCGCACGCGGCCCGGGTCTACGACTACCTACTGGGTGGTACGACCAACTTCGAGGCGGACCGCCAGGCGGCGCAGCACGTCGCCAAGGCGGTGGGTGGGATCGACAACGCCCGTGCGGACGTGCGGAGCAATCGGGACTTCCTGGCCCGGGCAGTCGAGTGGCTGGCGACCGAGGGCGGCATCCGCCAGTTCCTCGACGTCGGCACGGGCATCCCCAGCGACGACAACACCCATGCGGTGGCGCAGCGGGTGGCCCCGGAGTCGCGGATCGTGTACGTCGACAACGACCCGATCGTGTTGGCCCATGCCCACGAGCTGCTCAAGAGCACCCCGGCCGGGACGGCGTCGTACGTGAGCGGCGACCTGCGCGAGCCCGACGCGATCCTGGCGGAAGCCGCCCAGACCCTCGATCTCACCGAACCCGTGGGGCTGGTGCTGGTGGCGATCCTGCACTTCATGCGTGACGAGGACGACCCGTACGGCATCGTGGCCCGGCTGCTCGACGCGCTCCCCGCGGGCAGCCACCTGGTGGTGTCGCACCTCGCGAACGACATCCACACCGACGAGATGTCGGAGCTGTCCGACCGGCTCAACCAGACGGTGCGCGAGACCTTCGTTCTCCGCGACCACAGCCAGGTCTCCCGGTTCTTCGACGGCCTCGAGCTGGTCGAGCCGGGCCTCGTCCAGGTCGACGAGTGGCCCACGCCCCGACCCCCGGTCCCGGGGGCCTGGCAGCCCCGCTTCTACGGGGGCGTCGGCCGCAAGCCCGCCCTCAGCTCATAGGGCTTGCCAACCCTGACCAGGTGCTCATGGGTGGCGGTCGATGACCCGACGAGGTTTCGCCGGAGCGAAGCCGACACAGCGATCGCTGGATGGCTACCTGGACCTGCAGAGGCAACTGCGCGACCCGCGCATCAAGCGTGCATCGGCGTACACGAAGCGGCTTTTCGTGCACCAGTTCCGGGTGACAAGCCTGGAACATCTCGACGGCGAATTCGCGGGCTGGTTACGGGAGGCGTACGACGTCGGCGCTGGCGCGCACATGCGTGGTTGATACGCCCATTCTCAAAGACTCCACCCGGCGTTGAGGGTTATGTCTGCTCCGTGTTGGGCGCTCCCGCCTTGGCTCGACCGGCCGTCTACCGCTGGGTCCAGTCGTGGTTGATCTCGTCGGCCTGTCGGCGGGTGCGAGGCGGAGGACAAGGTCGAGGTAGCGACCTGCAGTCAGTGACCCTGCAACCGCGGTTGGCGTGAAACCTAGGGTCGAACCCCTGCGAAGCGTGTCGGAGGGGACTTACGTTCGGGTGTGTTCAGTCGCGTAGAGGGCGGAAGCCGGCTGCGGCGGCGTCTCGGGGTGTGCGGAAGAGGCGGTCGTCGAAGGGGGTGACGGCGTAGTCCGGTTGGTCCGGGGTCCGGTAGGTGTAGCCGGCGGCGAAGCGGGTGGCGACGACCGGTAGGCGCCGGTAGCGGATCGCGCAGAGGGGGTAGCGGGCCATTGTCGATGTGGGCGCGAAGGCCAGCGCGGCGAGGTGGACGAGCGTCGTGGCGATGGCGGCCCGGGCCGGGGGCGGTAGGGGCCAGGAGAGGGCCACGAGGGGTGTGGCCAGCAGGAACCACGTGAGCTGGTAGAGCCCGTAGAAGAGCACGAAGTTCCGGGTGGGGCGCAGCCACGACCTGATCAGCAACGTCACGTAGACGGTGGCCGGCAGCCCGAAGACGATCGCAGCCGACCAGGCCTGTGCGTGCAGGAAGTCGGTCATTCAGGTCCATCTTGTCGGGCCTGTGCTTGCTGCTGGCCCGCAAGGGCCACGACGACGCTTCCGGCACCATCTTCGACGCTCGCGGCGGGGCCACGGAGGTGTGCGGTTGCGTCGACATGCGAGTTACGTTACGTTGCGGAATGTAACTATGGCTACTGCCGCCGCCCCGACTCCCGCTCCGACTCCCGCCTCGGCTTCGTCCACCGGCACCGGTCGCCCCCGCGACCCGCGGATCGACGGCGCCGTGCTGCAGGCGACCACCGAGCTCCTGGAGGAGATCGGCTACCTGCAGCTGACGATCGGCGCCATCGCCGAGCGCGCCGGCACCAACAAGCCGGCCATCTACCGGCGCTGGCCGACCAAGGCCCACCTCGTGCACGAGGCCGTGTTCCCCCCGCAGGACCCCGACGTGATCCCCGTCGGCGACGACCTGCGCAGCGACATCCGGACGCTGGTCTCCATCGGCGTCGAGCTGCTCGGACGGCCCGCGGCGCGGGCGGCGCTGCCGGGGCTGCTGGCCGAGATGACCAGCGACCCGACGCTGCACGCCGACGTGCTCGATCGCTTCGCCGCCGCCACCTGGGGCTGGATGCAGCGCCGGATCGAGGGCGCGATCGAGACCGGCGAGGTGCGCGCCGGCGTGCAGTCCTCGACGGTGCTGGAGCTCATCGCGGGGTCGACGTTCGTCGCCACCGCCATCCGTCCCCTGGACCAGATCGGCCCGGCCTGGGTCGACGACGTGACCGACCTCATCATGCGAGGGATCGCACCATGAACGACGGAGGCCCGTCGTGGATCTCGGGTTGAAGGACAGCGCCGCGGTCGTGACCGGCGGCACCAAGGGCATGGGCCGGGCGATCGCCGAGGCGTTCGCCGACGACGGGGCGCGCGTCGCCGTCCTGGCCCGGGGAGCCGACGCCATCGACGACACGCTCCGCGAGCTTCGCCGGCGGGGGTGCCCGGACGCCGTGGGCCTGTCGGTCGACCTCACCGACCCCGCCGCGATCGACGGCGCGTTCGCGGCGCTCGGCGAGCGTTGGGGCTCGGTGAACAGCCTGGTCAACACCCTCGGACCCGGTGACGGGACGTTCGAGGACCTCGACGATGCGGGGTGGGACGCCACGCTCCAGCTGGGGCTCATGGCCGCGGTGCGGTGCACCCGGGCCGCGCTCCCGCTGCTGCGCTCGGCGGAGTGGGCGCGGATCGTGAACTTCGCGGCGCACTCGATCCAGCGCCAGAACCCGCGCCTGGTCGCCTACACCGCGTCGAAGGCCGCCGTCGCCAGCCTGTCGAAGAACCTGGCCAAGGGCCTGGCGGCGGACGGGATCCTGGTGAACACCATCAGCCCCGGAACGATCGTCACCGCCAGCTTCACCGAGGCCCTCGATCCGATCCTGCGGGCCGACGGCCTGGACTCGAGCGACCCGGTCGACGTCATGACCTGGATCGAGGACAACTTCCACCAGCCCGCCGATCTCGGGCGGGCCGGTGTCCCGGACGAGGTCGCCGGCATCGCCGTCTACCTGGCGTCCCGCCGCAACGGCTACGTCACCGGGGCCAACGTCAACGTCGACGGCGGGTCGGACTTCGTCTGACCGCTGCGGGTCGGACCTCGTCCGGCCCATGAGGGGGGAACGACATGGAGATCGACCAGCTGGTCGACACGGCCTGCGCACGGGTGGGGGCCGACGACCTGGGCGACGACACGTGGCGGGAGGGCCTCGACGTCCTGGTCCGGTCGCTGCAGACCGAAGCGGCTCTGAACGAGCTCGGCGTGGGCGCGATGACCGACCAGATCGTCGGGTACCTGGTCAACCGGCTCGAGGTCGAGCGCTGGTACGCCCGGCACCCCGAGATCGACGACCAGGAGATCGTCGCCCCGCTGTTCGGGCTCGGCCTGCCCCGCACCGGGTCCACCGCCCTCAGCTTCCTGCTCGCGCTCGACCCGGCCCGGCGATCCCTGCGCAACTGGGAAGCGGGCGCGCCGTGCCCACCCCCGGAGACCGCGACCGAGCACACCGACCCCCGCATCGCCGACGCGCAGGCCGGCATCGACTTCACCAACGAGATGTTCCCCGGGTTCGCCGGGATGTTGCCGACCTCGGCGACCGGCCCCCAGGAGTGCCTGCTGCTGATGGCGCTCGACTTCCGGTCCCAGGTCTTCGAGGGCATGACGCGCATCCCGAGCTACAGCTCGTGGCTGCTGCACTGCGACATGAAGCCGGCGTACCGATACCACCGGCGGGTGCTGAAGCTGCTGCAGTGGCGTTGCGCGCCCACGCGGTGGTGGCTCAAGACCCCCGCCCACATGCACGCGATCGACGCGCTCGACGCCGTGTACCCCGACGCCCGGTTCGTCATGACCCACCGCGACGTCGGCAAGGTGCTGCCGTCGGTCTGCGCGCTCTACGACACCCTCTCGTGCATCCTCACCGAGCGGCGCGATCCCGTCGCCATCGGGTCCCTCAACGTCGAGCTGTGGCGGTGCTCGCTCGAACGACTGATCGACTTCCGCGAACGGGGCAACGAGGACCGGTTCCACGACCTCTCGTTCGCGGCAGTGCAGCGCGACCCGATCGCCGAGGTGGCCACGCTCTACGCCGAGCTGGGCGACGACCTCACCGGCGACCTGCGCCGGCGCATGCAGGACTGGTGGGCCGAGAGCGCGCAGCAGCGCTCCGGGCCGCAGAGCTACCGGGCCGAGGACTACGGCCTCGATCCCGCGACCGTGCGCGAGCGGTTTGCCTTCTACTACGACCGGTTCGACGTCCCCGTCGAGCACCAGGCAGGAGAACGGACATGAACGCCGAGTTCGACTGGTACATCGGCAAGATCGACCGAGCGTTGGACACCGACGCCTTCGACAATCCCGCCCTGCTCGACGGCACGGCCTGGGACGACTTCGCGGCCTCGATCGGACGACTCGGCGCCCAGCTGCAGCGGCCGGACGTCCCGCGCTCACCCGTCGACGCCGCCGCCGGCTACCGCCACCTGATGGCGATGGTCGCCAACGGCATCGGCCAGGCGCTGACCCCCGCCGACCCCTGCGCGCCGACGTTCGGGGCGATCGCCCGCACCGACGTCTACAAGTGGGGCCTCGACTGCCCGGACTGCGCCTACCGGACCTCGGCGATCCGCGGCGACCTGAACTACCGGGTCACCGGCAGCATCGGCACGGTCCGCTACCTGAGCTTCCAGGTCAACGAGGGGATGGCCAACCACGGCAACATCCGCGACGACCAGCTCGCCTGCGACGCCGACGGCAACTTCGAGCTGTGGATCGGCCCCGACGAGCATCCCGGCAACTGGCTGGCCACGCCCGCTGGCGCCGACACGGTCGTGACCCGTCAGTTCTTCGGCGACTGGGACAACGAGCAGCGGGCCACCTTCGAGATCGAGCTGGTCTCGCCGATCCCCGTCGACGCCCGGACCGACCTGCTCGTGGCCACGCCCGACCGTGTGGCGCGCCAGCTGGCGGCCGTGGCCGGGTGGCTGGAGGCGAACATCAAGTTCTGGAACGACGTCGAGGTCCTGGGCCAGGCCGCCCGCCCCAACGCCTTCGACGACGCCACCGTCAAGTCCGACATGGGCGCCGCCGAGGAGAACATCAACGCCTGGGGCCATTACGACCTGCGCCCCGACGAGGCCCTGATCGTCGAGGTGACGCCGGCCCACGCCCGCTACTGGAGCCTCCACCTCGGCAACTTCTGGTGGGAGTCGCTCGACTACGCCGGCCGGCACACCAGCATCAACCACCACCAGGCCGTCCTCGACGACGACGGCGACTTCCGCGCCGTCGTCGCCCACCACGACCCCGGGGTGCCGAACTGGCTCGACACCATGGGCCACGGCAAGGGCCCCCTCCTGTTCCGCTGGGTCGTCGCCGACCACGGCCCGGCGACCAGGACCGAGGTCGTGCCCTTCGACCAGGTCCGCGACCACCTGCCCGCCGGCACCCCGATCGTGCGCCCCGACGAGCGAGCCGCAACGATCCGCCGCCGACGCCGGGGCGTGCAACGCCGCTTCGCCTCCGACGCCACCGCCACCCGACCGGTCGTGAGCCGCACCTGAGCACCGTCTTCGTCACCGGCGGGCACCGGGCCTCGCGGGCTAGAGGTGCAGCTCCCACTCACCCGAGGCGATCTGGTCCTTCGTGATCGTCAGGGTCGGCACCTCCGGCAGGGAGTAGTAGCCCCGCGCAACGGTGACTGCGCCGCCGTTCACCTCCTGGATGCACACCACCTCCTCGTCGCCGCTCTCGCCGTGGCGCAGGGTCCATCGGTCAGCGAGCGATGTCAGACCTTCGTCGAGCACCTGATCGGCCGCGCTGGCGCGTCGGTCGTGGCTGCCGAACACAACGCCGAACACCGTCAGGGCGTGCCACTGCCCGTCACGCGGTTCGACGTACCCGCACAGCTCACCGTCGCTCGGCCTCCTCAGCGCTTCCACGAGATCGAGCATGTCAGGACGCCGAAGCCGACCAAAGCCGGTTTCGTGACACGCCATGTCAAGCGGATGTGCCGGCCCGGACAGGGCTGGTGCGGAGGTGGACATCGTGACGAACCATGGTTCGGGTCGCGGAGCGGAGCCGTTGTGCCGGGCGTAGGCGTCGTTGGATCGGAACCGGTCGATGTCGTGCGCGGCGTCGAGTAGACGTCAGCGAGCCCCTCCGCTGCCGACCCGCTAGAACGTGTTTCACAAAGTCGTCTTCGACGAACGCGGGAGGGGGCAGCGTGGCCGCGCTTCGGGTGATCCAGTGGGCTTCGGGCGGGGTGGGCCGGGCCGCGATGGAGGGGGTGCTCGACCACCCCGACCTCGATCTGGTCGGATGCTGGGTCCACTCGGCCGACAAGCACGGCGTGGACCTCGGCACGTTGCTCGGCCGCGACCCGATCGGGGTCGCCGCCACGGCCGATGCCGAGGCTGTGCTGGCGACCGAGGCCGATTGCGTGGTCTACAGCCCGCTCTTCGCCGACCCCACGGTCGTGACCCGGCTGCTCGAGTCGGGCAAGAACGTCGTCACCCCGCTCGGCTGGTTCTACCCGCCCGACGACGAGCGGGCGCGGTTCGACGCGGTGTGCCGTGCCGCAGGCGTGACGCTCCACGGCACCGGCATCCACCCCGGCGGCATCACCGAGCGCTTCCCGCTGGTCATCTCGGCGCTGTCGGGCGCGGTGCGCCACGTCCGGGCCGAGGAGTTCTCGGACATCCGCACCTATGGCGCCCCCGATGTCATCCGCGACTGGATGCTGTTCGGCACCTCGCCCGAGCAGGCTCGCACCAGCATCATGGCCGACGCTCTCGGCGCCGGGTTCCGCCAGTCGGTGTGGATGCTCGCCGCCGAGCTGGGCTTCGACCTCGAGCCTCACCTGCGAAGCACCCACGAGGTCGCTGTCGCCACCGCACCCATCGACTCGCCCATCGGGCCGATCGCACCCGGGCTCGTGGCGGCCCAGCGGTTCCGGTGGGAGGGGCTGGTCGACGGCGAACCGGTGATCACCGCCGCGGTCAACTGGCTGATGGGCGAGGAGCACCTCGACCCGCCCTGGGCCTTCGGGCCCGGTGGTGAGCGGTTCGAGGTCGAGGTCACCGGCGACCCCGGCACGCTGGTGACGTTCAAGAAGCTGCACCCCGAGTCGATCGCCGCCGGCCTCGCCCGGAACCCGGGCATCGTGGCCACGGCGCTGCACTGCGTCAACGCCGTCCCCTACGTGGTCGCCGCCCGGCCCGGGCTGCTCACCTACCTCGACCTGCCGCCGGTGGCAGGACGGGCCGCAGCCGACCTCCACCGCGACCGCGGAGGGGCCGGCCGATGATCCTCGACCGGTTCGGCCTGGCGGGCAAGGTCGCCATCGTCACCGGTGCCGGCCAGGGCATCGGCCGGGGGATCGCCATCGGCCTGGCCGAGGCCGGGGCCGACGTGGCGCTGGCGGCGCGGACCGAGTCGGACCTCGACGAGGTGGCGGGCGTGGTGGAGGCCACCGGACGCCGGGGCCTGGTCGTGCCCACCGACGTCACCGACAGCGAGGCGCTCGCTGGGCTGGTCGAGCGCACGGTGGAGACGTTCGGTCGGCTCGACGTGGTCGTCAACAACGCCGGAGGCACGATGCCCCGCCCGGCCCTGGCGACCAGCGAGCGGTTCCTCGAGCAGGCGTTCCGGTTCAACGTGACCTCGGCGTTCAACCTCACCAAGCTGGCTGCCCCGCGGATGGTCGACACCAGCGGCGGGGGAGCGGTCGTCAACATCTCGTCGCGGTCGGCGAGCATGACCCAGACCAGCTTCGTGGCCTACGGCGCGGCCAAGGCCGCGCTCGACCGGCTCACCCGCAACATCGCCCCCGAGCTGGCGCCCCGCGTGCGAGTCAATGCCATCGACGTCGGTGGGGTCGCCACCCGCTCGCTCGACATCGTGCTCACCGACGATGAGCTGCGCCGCCAGTTCCTCGCCGGCACGCCGATGGGCCGCCCCGGCGAGCCCGAGGACATCGCCTGCGCCGTGCTCTACCTGGCGAGCGACGCGTCGTCGTGGGTCACCGGCAAGGTCTTCGAGATCGACGGCGGCGCCGAGAGCCCCTCGATCCTCGTGCCGGTCCCGCCCCTCGAGCCGACAACCTGAACCCCGGCTCAGCTAGGGCGTGTCCTGTCCCCGGTGGCAGGATCTGCGCGTGCGGGTGACGAGAGCGGTGGGTGCCGGGGTGGCGGCATGGGTGATGGCGGTCGCGGCCGGGTGTGGGGGCGGGGACGACGAGGGGCAGGAGCCGGGCGGCGACGAGCCGGTCGACGCGACCACGACGACGATCGAGCCGCCGACGACCACCACCACGACGTCGCCCTTCTTCGAGGGGCCGGAGCAGGTCGACGGCATCTCGGGTGAAGGGTGTACGCCCGGGGACGTCGACGCGTTGCCGGAGGGCTGGTGGGCCGGGGAGATCCGGGCCGTCGACGGCATGGGCGTCGATCTCGACGTCGTCTGCTTTCTCACCGGCCTGGCCGGCGTCGAGGCCGCGGTCGAGGACACCGGCGAACCCGAGGTGTACCACGTCCGCAACCCCGACCCTCGCACCTACCGGGTCGCCTTCCCCTCGGGCGACGTGCCCGCCACCTGCAGCGGGGACCCGGCGTACTTCCCGTGCGCCGTGGCGGACGTCCTGCCGCTGTACCCGGGCGAGGGCAAGACCGTGACGCTCGGCGAGAACGAGGCCGAGGGCTTCCAGCACGTGTGGGTACACGTCACCGGCACCACCCCTGACTACCTGTACGTGGTGTTCGACATGGTCGAGGACTACGTCCCTCCGACGCCCTAGCGAGACCTGCTGGCGCCACAGCTCCAGGAACACCACCTCGGTGATGTCCCCCGGTTCCCTGGAAGTCTCCCCGCTGGGGGTCAGGAGGTGAACAGGGGGAGCAGGCCGCGCTGGACGAGGAGCCGGTGCGTGTCGTCGAGGCCGGACATGGCGGACGTGGCGAGCTGGCGGAATCCGGGCGGGGCGTCCGGTGACGAGTACGCCTCGCGCAGAGCGGTCACCACCAGGTCGTAGAGGTTGAAGCCGGCCGCCAGGAGCCGCTCCTCGAACCCGTCGTCGGGCTCGCGGCGGGTCACCCGCACCACCTCCGCCGGGTCCCGGGGCCCCAGCGCCTCCTGGACGGCGGCGAACCCGGCGGCGTGCGTCGGGCCGTCCTGCGCGTGGAAGCGCTCGTCGACCGCGGCGGCGATCGCCGCGCCGCGCTCGGACCAGCGGCCGAGGTCGGTCCCGCCGGGCGGGTCGAGCGGGATCTCGGGGACCGACGGGCTCGAGATGCTCGTCGCCCGGTCCAGGCCGACGGGGCGCCCGGCGGCGGCCAGCGTCAGGCTGACCTGCTTCAGGTGGAACATCTCCTGGATGGCCAGCGAGCGAGCCGCGTCGGCCGCGGCGGCTCCCTCGGGCGTCGTCGGCCCGCCGTCCTCGGCGGCCAGGTCGTGGCCGAGCACGCAGCACAGCGTGAGGTGCTCGACGACGAGCGCGTGCTCGACGCCGGCCAGGAGCTCCAGCTCGTCCAGCACCTGGTCGCGGGTCGGCGGATCTCGATCGGTGGTCACGACCCCACCATCCCCCCGAGGGGCGCCGCCGACGCCACCGGGTGCCATCGGGTTGGCGACGGGCCGGCCAGGGGCCAGGATCAGGGCGTGTCGCAGCTGTCGAGCGAGGCCGGGGTGTCGGAGCGGGAGGCCGAGGTGCTCGGGCTGGTGGGGGAGCACCTCACCAACGCCGAGGTGGCGGCCCGCCTGTTCATCTCGGTGCGGACGGTCGAGAGCCACGTGTCGTCGCTGCTGCGCAAGCTCGGGGCCCAGGACCGGCGGGAGCTGGCCCAGCTGGCGCTCGAGTTCCGCCCGACCCCCGATGCCGCCGGGGCACGCGCACCGGCGGCCACGGCCCGACCGGCGATCCCGGCGCCGCTCACGTCGTTCGTGGGGCGGGAGCGGGAGCGCCGCGAGCTGGCCGACGCCCTCGCCACCCACCGCCTGGTGACCGCCCTGGGCCCGGGCGGCGTCGGCAAGACCCGCATCGCGCTGGCCCTCGCCGCCGACGTCGCCGACCGGTACGCCGCCGGGGCCTGGTACGTCGACCTGGTGCCGGTCACCGACCCGGCGATGGTGGGCGACGCGGTGGCCGCCGTGGTGGGGGCCGGCGACCAGCGCCACCGGTCGGGCGTCGAGGCCGTGTGCGCCCACCTCCGGTCGGTCACCGCCCTGGTGGTGCTGGACAACTGCGAGCACCTGGTCGAGGGCGTCGTCGACCTCGTCGAGCCCCTCCTGTCGTCGTGCCCCGGCGTGACCGTGCTCGCCACCAGCCGGACCCGGCTGCTGGTGCCCTACGAGCGGGTCTTCGCCGTGCCGGGCCTGTCGGCGACGCCGGACGGCGCAGGCGACTCGACCGGTGACGCCGCCGCCCTGTTCCTCGACCGGGCGGCGATGACCGGCTGGACGCCGGCGTCGCCCGAGGACCGGCGCCGCGTCGACGCCGTCTGCGCCCAGCTCGACGGCATCGCGCTGGCCATCGAGCTGTCCGCCGCGCGGGTGGCGACGCTGGGCCTGGCCGGCCTGGAGGCCGGTCTCACCGACCCGCTGCGCCTGCTCACCGGCGGTCCCCGGCGGGACGAGCGCCACCGCTCGGTGCGGGCCGCGCTCGACTGGAGCCAAGGGCTGCTCGAGCCCACCGACCAGGTGGTGCTGCGGCGGGTGGCCGTGTTCAACGGGTCGTTCACCGCCGACCAGGCCGAGGCGGTCGCCGCCCACCCGCCGTTGGCGGTCGCCGACGTGGCGGCGGCCCTGGGGGCGCTGGCCGACAGCAGCCTGCTGCTGGTCGAGCCCGACCCCGTGGCGCCCCGCTACCGGATGCTCGAGACGGTGCGGCAGTACGGCACCGACCAGCTGGAGCGCACCGGTGAGGCCGACGACGCCCACGCCCGGCACCTGGCCTGGTGCCTCGACGCGGCGGCCGACCTCGCGGCCCGGACCGCCGGTGACGCCGAGTTCGACCGCCTCGCCGACGACCTGCGGGCGGCGCTGGGCTGGGCGTCGGACCGTCCCGAGCGCCGGGCCGACGCCCACGACCTCGCCCGGCGCCTGGCCCACCTGGCGTTCGTCCACGGCCTGCCCAGCGAGGCCCAGCGCCGGTTCACCCAGGCCGCCGCCCTCACCGGCGACGACGCCGCGGCCGCCGAGTCGTTCCACCTGGCCGCCGGGGCCGCGCTGTGCCGGCTCGACAGCCGCGACGCCGCCGGCCTCTACGCGGCCGGCGCCGAAGCCGCCCGCCGGGCCGGGGACCCCGTTCGGGCCGCGCTCGAGCTCACCCGCGCCGCCGAGTTGATCAGCCGGGCGGCCGGCATCTTCACCGAGCTACCGCCCCCCGGCACGGCCGAAGGGCAACTCGCCGAGGCCCGCCGGCTGGCCGGCGACGACCCCCACGTCGCCGCGGCCATCGCCGTGGCCGAGGCGGGCGGCCTCGACGGCGACCGCCTGACGGTCGAGACCGCCGCCCGCACCGTCGCGCTGACCGAGGCCGTCGACGACCCCCGCCTGGCGAGCGCGGCGCTCGACCTGCTGACCATGGCCCACCTCATGCGGGGCGACCCCGGGACGGCCGCCGTGCACGCCGCCCGGCGCGTCGAGCTGCTCGAACCCGTCAGCCAGGGGATCGACCTCGCCTACGAGTACGAGGACGCCATGCACATGGCGCCGCTCACCCACATCGCGGCCGGCGACCTGGACACCGGCCGGCGCTACGCCCTGCTCCGCCAGCGACCGGTCTTCCGGGAGGAGGGCCTGCTGCGGAGCGACTGGCTGCTGGTGTGGGCCGCACTGTCCGGTGACCTCGACCGCGCCGTCGAGCTGGGCGACGGCTTCCGGCTGGCCTGGGAGCGCACGGGCCGCGTGCCGATCGGCGGCTTCGCCATGGCGCCCCTGGCCGCGGGGCTCGCCCACGGGCTCCGGGGCGACCACGAGGCCCGCCGGGGCTGGCTCGCCATGTTCGACGACATGAACCAGGTCGTCGGCCACCTGGAGGGGCGGCGCATGGGCGTCGCCCCGCTGTTCGACGCGATCGTCGCCCTTCACCACGGCGACCACCGGCACGCCCGGGCCGTGCTCGCCGACGACCCCGGTGCCCGCGTCCACTGGCTCACCGGCGCCTGGCGCCAGTGGTACGCCGCCGTCGGGGCCGAAGCCGCCGTGCTCGCCGCCTCCGATGGCACCGACGACGCCGACGCCCGCATCGCCCGGGCCCGGGTGGCCACCGCCGGGAATCCGCTGGCCGGCGCCATCGTCGACCGGGCCGAGGGGCTCCGCATCGGGGACCCGGACCTGCTCCTGGCGGCCGCCACCGCCCTCGACGCGGCCGGCGCCCGCTACCAGTACGCCCGCACGCTCGTCCTGGCCGGCGGCGACCACGCCGACCGGGGCCGGGAGCTCCTCGCCGCCCTGGGCGCCGCCCCGATGCCCGACGCCCCCTAGCTCCTTCGACCTGAAGAGCTCGTCGCGGGGGTTGGCTCTGGTCGGGGCTAGTTGGGGTGCGTCGGGCGGGTTGCCCTTCTCGAGCTGCCAGTCCAAGACGATGCCGTCGGCGTTGTCGACGACTTGGGCCTTGTAGCCGAGCTCGACCGGCCGACCGAGGCGTCCCTTGCGGATCGGCGACGTTGGCCTCGGCCGGATCGCCCGATGGCCGCCACTTCGAGTGCCAGACTCGCATCCCGAACCGGAGGAGCTGTCATGGGGAGATCGAAGGCCGAAGCCGTGGAGACCCGTGTGGCGCTGCGGGTGCTCACGCGATCACGGATGATCGACGGCACCTTCACGTCGAGGAAGCCGAGTCTCGATGCGTCGTGGGGCGTGCAGTGGGGGTCCGACACGTCGACGTTCTTCTACCGACTGGAGGACGCCGCCGTCGCCACGTTCGACGGGGTCGGCGACGGCGACACCGACGGACGACGGGGGCTGGTCGCCGTGGCCGCCGAGCACATCCTCGCCGCGATCGTCCGCGACCCGACGGTCGCGCTGACGACCGTGGACGAGTATGCAAGGCACGCCAAGTTCACCGTCGCCGCCGGCCTCCACGTGGGGCCCTTCGTCTGCACCGGCACCGTCATGTTCCCGTCCGATCCCTTCGAGAAGCCGGGGAGCAACGCCATCCTGAACCGACGCATCCTTCCCGTCCGCGACGCGACCGTGCGC
>DATHJB010000051.1 GCA_035316325.1 Acidimicrobiales bacterium | reverse complement strand
CGACGTCACCGACCGCGACGTCCTCTTCAAGGCCCACCGCCGGGCGGTGCGGGCGGCCGAGACGGCGATGCGCGAGGAGTTCGGGCTGGTCCCGACGTTGCCCTAGCCGTAGCCGGCTGGTTCCCCGGCAGGCTGGCGAGTTGTCTGTGGTCGTTCGGTTGCTCTCGAGTCGCTTGTGGTCGGTCTCCGACGACGAATGACTCGACTGTTGGTTTGTGACCACAGATGACTCGGGACGGGACGGTCCGGAAGCCCTGCCCGAGCCCCGCCACGTCAAGCGTCGGCGGGCGCTGGGGGAGGGGCGGGTGTGGGGCGGCGGCGGACGACCCACCAGCGCAGCGGGATGCCGACCAGCAGGGCCGGCAGCGCGAACGGCAGCAGGAAGCCGAGGACGGCCAGCGCCGCCCGGCCGCCGTCGACGAACGTGACCCAGCCCTGCCGCATCCCGTCGCGGAAGCCGGCGGCGTCGTCGTCGGGCGTGGGGGCCTCGTCCTCGGACAGCTGGACGGTCAGCGTCGCCAGGCTGACCTGGTCCTGCAGCAGCCGCTGCTGACCCAGCATCGCCTCGAGCTCCTGCTCCCGCCGTGCCAGCTCGCCCTCGACCGTCGACAGCTGGATCACGTCGCCGGCCGCGCCGAGCATCCCCTGCAGTCGGTCCACGGACTTCTGCAGCGACTCGATGCGGGTCTCGACGTCGACCATCTCGGCGGTCACGTCCTGGGCCTCGACCGTCTGCTCCACGACGTCGCCCAGGTCGGCGATCTGGGCCCGCACGCCGTCGAAGTCGTCGGTCGGCACCCGCACGGTGATCGACACCTCGGCGTCGGCGGCGTGCTGCTGCTCGTCGGCGACGAACCCCTCGGCAGCGCCGGCGATGCGACGGACCTCGGTGGCGGCGTCGGCGACGTCGTCGACGCTCAGGTTCAGCACGCCGGTGCGGATCACCTCCCGGTCCTGCGCCAGCGCCACCGTGTCGACGGCCAGCTCGGCCCCGTCTCCGGTGCCCTCGCCCGCACCGCCGGCCTCCTCGGCCCGCGCCGCCTGGTCGTCGCCGAGCTCCAGTGCGCCGCCGTCCGCGCCGCCCGACGACGCCTCGCTCGAGCTCTCGTCGGAGTTGGAGCTGCACCCCACCACCAGCGCCACCGGCACCACCATCGTCGCGAGCAGCGACCAGCGGGCCCGCCCACCTCGTCGTCGTATCATGCCCGTGAGACGCTCGTCACCCGCCCCGGAGTTCCCACGAGCCGCGGTCCCCACGCCGGCGAGGGCGCCTACGTTGGGGACCGTGACGGATGACCAGCTGGCGCGCACCCGCGTCGCCCTCACGGAGATCAGCTCCCGAGCCTGGGAGCACCCGGCCGACCGGGGCGCGCTCAACGCCCTCCGCCAGCTCCGGGGCTTCGACTTCGTGGTCAAGAAGCTGTTCGCCCTCTGGAACGAGCGGGCGCTGCGGCTCGTCTACGTCGGCTCGGCCGTGCGGGTCGACCACCGGCAGTTCGCCGGCGTCTACCAGCGCTACCTGGAAGCTGCGGCGGCGCTCGACGTGCGCGACCTCCCCGACCTCTACGTCTACGCCGACCCCAACCCGCAGGGCATGACGATCGGCCTCGACAAGCCGTTCATCGTGATCACCAGCGGCATGGTCGACCTGCTCGACGACGACGAGCTGCGCTTCGTGCTCGGCCACGAGCTGGGCCATGCCGTGTCGGGCCACGCCCTCTACACGACGATGCTGCTGCGGCTGCTCAACATGTCGGGCGCCTGGTCGTGGATCCCGTTCGGGGCGCTGGGGCTGCGGGCGATCGTCGCGGCGCTGTTCGAGTGGCAGCGGAAGGCCGAGCTGTCGGGCGACCGGGCCGGCCTGCTGGCGACGCAGGACCCCGCGGCGGCGCTGCGCTGGCACATGAAGCGGGCCGGCGGCGGGCACCTCGACGACCTCGACATCACCGCCTTCCGGGCCCAGGGCGACGAGTACCTGGCGTCACCCGACGTGCGTGACAGCGTCCTCAAGCTGCTCCTCCTGGAGGCCCGCAGCCACCCGTTCATGGTGGTGCGGGCCGCCGAGCTGCAGCGCTGGGTCGACGACGGGGACTACACCCGCATCCTCGGCGGCGACTACCCGCGCCGCGGCGACGACGGCCAGCCGACCATCACCCAGGACGTGAAGGACGCCACCGACCACTACTCGTCGGCGTTCGCCCGCTCGCAGGACGCCCTGGCGTCGCTGCTGCGCGACGTCGGCGGCGGGCTCGCCAGCGTGCGCGACTGGGCCACCGGCATCTTCACCGGCCGCTCGAGCTGAAGCGGGGTCAGTCGAGCCGAAACTTGCACGGAAACGCACGGAATCCGTGCGCCACGGTGCACATTTCGCCGGGGTGGGCTCAGTGGCGGGGGAGGCGGCAGACCACGCTGCAGCCCGACGGGGCGTTGGCGCGGGCGCGGATGTCGCCGCCGTGCAGGTCGACGATCCAGCGGGCGATCGACAGCCCCAGCCCCGCGCCGCCCGACGACCCGGGGCGCACCGAGTCGGCCCGGTAGAACCGCTCGAACACCCGCTCGGCCTCGGCGTCGGGGATGCCCGGCCCCTCGTCGCTCACGGTCAGCACCACGTGGCGGTCGGCGGACGCGGCCGCCAGGCGCACCGGACGGTCGGCGGGGCCGTGGCGCAGGGCGTTGTCGGTGAGGTTGGCCAGCACCTGGTGGACCCGGTCGGGGTCGGCCAGCACCCACAGGTCCGCCGGATGGACGGTGGTCTCGATCGCCCGGCCCGGCGCCTGCAGGCGGGCCTCGGCGGCCACGGCGTCGAGCAGCGGCGCCACCTCCAGCAGCTCCCGCCGCAACGGCACCGCCCCGGACTCCAGGCGCGACAGGTCCAGCAGCTGCGCCACCAGGCGACCCAGCCGCTCGGTCTGGTCGAGCATCGACCGCAGCAGGTCCTCGTCCGGGGCCTCGACGCCGTCGACCATGTTCTCCAGCCGGGCCTGCAGCGCCGAGATCGGGGTGCGCAGCTCGTGGGAGACGTTGGCGATCAGGTCCTTGCGCATGCGGTCGACCACGGCCAGCTCGGCGGCCATGGCGTTGAAGGCCCGGGCCAGCTCGCCCACCTCGTCGGCCGACGTGTCGGTGACCCGGCCGCGCCAGTTGCCCTCGGCCATGTTGCGGGCGGCGGCCGCCATCTCCCGCAGCGGCGACGTCATGCCCCGGGTCAGCACCTGGACCAGGGCGAGGGCGATCACCATCGAGATCGACAGGCGCACCCACACCGGCCAGTGCCAGCGCAGGCCGACCACCGACACCGCGCTGCTCACGAACACGCCCAGCGCGATGGTGAGGCCCAGCTTGAGCTTGATCGACCCGATGCGGTCGAGTGGGCGGAAGTCGGCCCAGGCCTGGCGGGCCCGGTTCCACCGGGTCACGGGCGCCACCCGGTCACCGGTCGACGGAGCCCAGCGAGTAGCCCACGCCGTGGACGGTGCGCACGATCCCGTCGCCGAGCTTGCGGCGCAGCGACCGCACGTGCGAGTCGACCGTGCGAGGGCCGGCGCCGTCGGCGTAGCCCCACACGTCGAACAGCAGCTTGTCCCGGGAGAACACCACGCTGGGGCGGGCCAGCAGGTGGGCCAGCAGGTCGAACTCGATCGGCGTCAGGTGAACCTCGGCGCCGGCCCGCTGCACCCGGCGGCTGGCGTGGTTGAGCTCCAGGTCGCCGTGGCGCAGGAGGGTGCCCTCGGCGGCGTCGGCCACCCGGCGCAGCACCGCCCGGATGCGGGCCACCAGCACCCGGGGGCTGAAGGGCTTGGTGACGTAGTCGTCGGCGCCGACCGAGAGGCCCACCACCAGGTCGGTCTCCTCGTCACGGGCGGTCAGCATCACGACCGGCACCCGGCGGTCGGCCTGGATGCGGCGGCACACCTCGAGGCCGTCGAGGCTGGGGAGCATCAGGTCGAGGACGACCAGGTCGGGGCGCAGCTGGCGGCACAGCTCGACGGCCCGCAGCCCGTCGCCGACCGACCGCGCCTCGAAGCCCTCGCTCCGGAGCCGCTGCACCACCGCGTCGGCGATCGCCGGCTCGTCCTCCGCCACCAGCACTGTTGCCACCCCGCCACCGTAGAGACGATCGCGCCGCTGTGCTCGGCAGGTGTGCGTCAGGTCACGGGACGGTGCCGGGGATGGTGTCCTGGGTGGGCCCCGACCCGGCCGCCACCCGGCCGACCTCCTGGCCCGCAGCGTCGACGAAGACCGCCTCGGTGGGCACGGGACCTCCGTCGAGCGTGATCGCGTAGACGGTGGTGGTGCCGTCGTTCGACTGGCTGGTGGACACTCCGGACGCTCCGCTCGGGACCTGGACGTCCGTGGCGCCGTCGGGGAGGGCGCCGTAGACGACGAGCGGCGTGCCGTCGTCGTCGGTGAGGATCTCGGCACCACCGGGCGGCGACCCCGGCGAGCCGCACGAGGACGTGCCCGACGAGTCGGCATTGATGCCCGCGCACAGCGACCCCTCGGCGTCGACGTACACCGCCCAGGTGCCGCCGTCGTACTCGCCCTCGATGACGGCCGAGGCGTCGGGCTCGGCCGCCGAGTCGGCCCGGTCGCCCAGGGCACCCCACTCGGCCTCGCTGGCGGGCCGCAGGCTGTCGGCCGCGGCCCGCAGCTCGTCGACTCCGAAGCCGTCACCGTCGCCCGTGCCCCGCAGCACCACGTAGACCCCCGGCGCCTCCTCCCACACCAGGGTGCGGGTCGTGCTGGTGAAGGTCTCCTCCTGGGTGCCGCCGTCGCTCGATCCGCTGCCGGAGCTGCCGCTGGTGAACTCCTGCGCTCCCGTCCACCCGGCGTGGCTGCGCACCTCGACGGGCTCCTGCGCCCCGGTCATCCAGCGGACGACCTCGGCGTCGTCGTCCGAGCCCGCGAAGGTGGTGAGCATCACCGTGCGCATGCCGTCGTCGCTGTCGGACTGGTAGCCGACGGTGTGACCGACAGTGGAGGTCGGCACCGGGATGCCGCTCCACATGTCGACGTCGTCGACCGCGGCCCGAAGGCTCGGCGGGTCGACGCCTGCCCCGGTCGGGCCCGGCGCGAACCCGTCCGACGATGCCGTCCCGGCGTTCGCCGTCGCCAGCAGCTCCTCGCGGGCGCCGGTGTCACGCGTGGCGAGCACGTACGACCGGCCATCCTCGTCCTGCCAGCCGACCGACAGACCGAGCAGCGGGTCTTCCGTGACCCGACCGGACACCCCCTGCACGGTCACCGGGTCACCTTCGGACACCTCCATCGTGGCCCCGTCCTCGGCCGCCGGCAACGTGAGGAGCAGCACGTCCAGCGAGCCGCCCGGCCGGGTCGGCGCGGGGGCGTCGAAGAGGGCGAGGTCGGCGGCACTGCCGAGGCCGCCCTCGTCGGAGGCGAGGGGCAGGTCGATTGCGCCGGTCGCCGGTAGGCCGACCACCGCTTCGTCGAGCACCAGCCGGGGCACGACCTCCGGGTCGGTGGTGACGTCGGAGTCGCTGTCGTCGCGGAGCGCCAGGGCGACGGCGGCGAGTGAGACGACCAGCAGGACGGCGGCCGCGGCCGCCAGGAGAGGCCTCCGGTCGGGGCGGCCGGCACCCGACGGAGCCGCGCCGGGGTCGAGCGGATCGACCGCCCGGTGCAGCGAGGTGCCGGCGGACCGCAGGCGGGTGTCGAGATCGCTCGTGCCGCTCATCGGGAGGCCTCCTCGTCGTCGGCGACGGATAGGTCGAGGGTCTTGGCGAGGGTCTGGCGGGCCTTGTGGAGCTGCGCCCGCACGGTCCCCTCGGCGCAGCCGAGGACGGCGGCGATGTCGGCCGTGGAACGGTCGTCGACGTAGTAGAGGGCCACGACCTGGGCCTGGCGGTGGGGCAGCGCCCGGACGGCCCGCCACACCGCCTCGTCGGGCTCGGGCAGCTCGTCGGGGAGGGCCCGCTGGCCGCCCAGCCGGGTCAGCGCCCGGCGCTCGGCCGCCCGGCGCCGCAACGCCGACACCGACCGGTTGAGGACCACCCGGCGCAGCCAGGCCGACGGGTTGTCGTAGCCCCCGATCTTCCGCCAGTCGCGGTGGGCGGCCACGAAGGCCTCCTGCACCAGCTCCTCGGCCGCCGCCCGGTTGCCCGACAGGCCGTACGCCAGTGCCACCAGCGGGTGGAACTCGCGTCGGTACAGCTCGTCGAACCGGGATGCCTCGTCCGCTCCCATGTCCGGCCCTCTCGTCGCCAGCGTGTCGACCACGCCTGTCTACTCGCAGCACCGGCCTCCGCCGCTTACCGGGACGACGACCCCGTAGAGTCGGCGTCATGGCCTTCACCGGGTTCGGGCCGGGCGCCGCCACCTTCTTCGACGACCTGGCCGCCGACAACACGCGGGTGTGGTGGCTCGCCAACAAGGCCCGCTACGAGGCCGAGGTCCGGGCGCCGCTGGAGCACCTCCTGGCCGACCTGGCCGACGAGTTCGGCGAGGCCAAGGTGTTCCGCCCCAACCGCGACACCCGCTTCTCGGCCGACAAGTCGCCCTACAAGACGGCGGCCGCGGCGTCGATCGGGTTCGGCACCTCTGGTGGTCTGCTCTACGTGCAGATCGCCGCCGACGGCCTGCTGCTCGGCGGCGGTGTGTACCACCCGGCGAAGGACCAGCTCGGCCGCCTGCGGGAGGTCATCGCCGACGACACGACGGGCGCCCGCCTGGAGCGCATCGCCGCCGACCTCGAAGGCGCCGGCGGCAGCATCGAGACCCGCGACGCGCTCAAGACCGCTCCACGGGGCTACCCGGCCGACCACCCCCGCATCGAGCTGCTCCGCATGAAGGGCATCATCGGCACGTTCTCGTACCCGCCCGAGCCGTGGCTGCAGACCGACAAGGCCCGCGACGTGGTCGCCGACGGCTGGCGCCACCTCGGCCCGCTCAACGCCTGGCTCGAGCAGCACGTCGGCCCGAGCCACCTCCCACCCGAGACCCGCGGCCGCCGCTAGTCGTCACTCCGGCGCGGTCCGAGCCCGCGCCCGAGCCCGAGCCGAAACTTCGACAGAACTGGTCGCCATGGCGCCAGCTGTGTCGAAGTTTCGGGCGGGGTCACTCCGGCGTGGTCCAGGTGGCGACGACCTCGCGGAGGACCGGGAGGCTCAGCGAACCGGAGCCGAGGACGACGTCGTGGAAGCCCTTCAGGTCGAACCCGCCGTTCGACGCCGACGCCGCCTCGGCCGACGCCCGCAACCGCTGGATCTCCAGCTGGCCGACCTTGTAGCTCAGCGCCTGGCCCGGCATGGCGATGTAGCGGTCGACCTCCACCTCGATGTGATCGATCCCGGCGGGCACGTTGGCGACCATGAAGTCGATCGCCTGCCCGCGGCTCCAGCCCAGGGCGTGGAGGCCGGTGTCGACCACCAGCCGGCACGACCGCCACGAGTCGCCCGCGAGCAGGCCGAGGCGGTCGAGGTCGTCGTCGTAGAGGCCCATCTCGTCGGCCAGCCGCTCGGTGTAGAGGGCCCAGCCCTCCTCGAACGCCGTGTTCGAGAACGAGAAGCGCTGGAAGCTCGGCAGGTGGGTCAGCTCGCTGGCGATGGTGAGCTGCAGGTGGTGACCGGGGATGGCCTCGTGGTAGGCCAACGAGGCGGTCTCGTAGCGGCCCCGCTCCTGGGGTGCGTGCAGGTTGACGCAGTAGGCACCGGGCCGGGAGCCGTCGGCCGCGGGCGGGAAGTAGTAGGCGGCCGGGGCGTCGGCGGCCAGGAACTCGGGCACCGGCTGGATGTCGCAGGGGGCCTCGGGCAGGCGGCCGAACCAGTCGCCCATCAGCGACCAGGCGCTGTCGACGCAGTGGTGGACGTAGGACAGGATCTGGTCGGCGTCGTCGTAGCGCAGCGCCGGATCGCCCAGCAGGCGGGCGAAGACGTCGGTCTGGTCGGTGGTGCCGAACAGCCGCCCGCCCACTTCGGCGTACTCGTCGGCCAGGCGTTCGACCTCGGCGAGGCCGATCCGGTGGATCTCCTCGGGGCCGAGGTCGGGGAGGGTGGTGTGCTGGCGGACCGCGGCGTCGTAGAGGCTCCCGCCGTCGTCGCCCAGCCACGAGAGGCCGGCACGGTCGTCGGGCCGGGCCACCGGGAGCAGCTCGTTCTCCAGCACGTCGCGGTACCGCCGGAAGCCGGGCCGGATGACGTCGCGGGCCACCTCGGTGAGCTGCTCACGCCAGGCCGCCTCGCCGTCCCAGCCGCCGGGCGGGCCGGCCAGCGCCACGAACGGATCCGTGCCGAGGTCGGACGCCAGGTAGTTGTCGAGCTGGTTGATCGACCGGTCGATGACGATCCTCGCGGGCGTGCGTCCGGCGGCGAGCCCGGCCCGAAACCGCTCGACGGCCTGGTCGAGCATCCCGCCGATCTGCCGGTGCCTCGCCACCAGCGCCGTGGCGCTCCCGGGCGTCGGGGCCGTGACCTGGGGAGCGCGGGTGAGCAGGCCGGCGTGGACGCCCTCCATCTGGTCGGACGCCAGCTCCAAGCGCCGCAACCCCAGCTGCTCGACGCCCAGCTCCAGCTCGGTGCGGAGGAGGCCGTGGGTGACCCGCCCGTCGGCGTCGAGCCCTGCGACGTCGAGCGCCTCGACCCGGGTGAGCAACTCCTGCCAGGTGGCCCGGAGCCGGTCCTCGGCCTCGACGGAGACGTCCTCGATGCGGTCGTCGAAGCGGTGGTCGCCCAGCAGCGTGGCGAACGTGGGGAAGGTGGTGAGCACGCCCTCCCAGTACTCGGCGGCCAGGTCGTGCAGCTCGGGGCGGGGCGTCACCCGCAGAATGATGCCGCGGAAGCCGGCCGATCCGGTGGCAGGATGCGAGGGACACGAGGGCGGGTGGCCCGCAGACGCAGACCCGAGGACGAGCCATGAACGACGAGACCCTGATCGAACGCATCGGCGCCCTGGTCGAGGAGGAGCACGCCCTCGAGCGGACGCTGGCGCAGGACCCCGAGACGCCCGAGGCCGACAAGCGCCTGCAGGAGCTCGAGGTCGCCCTCGACCAGTGCTGGGACCTGCTGCGCCAGCGCCGCGCCCGCCGCAACGCCGGCGTCGACCCCGACGAGGCGCAGGCCCGCCCGGGCGACGTGGTGGAGCACTACCAGCAATAGCGGCCCGGGGTGGGCACGGCCCCTGGACGTCAGCACGGGCCACCCCGTCCGGTTCACCGGCGCCGGACGAGCGAGAAAAGTTACTAAGGGACATTTAATGGCAGAGTAGGGGAATGGCGGGGGTTGCCGGGGTAGGCGTCGCGGAGCGGGGGGCTCCGGAGGATGGCGATGGCGGTGCGCCCGCGACCCGGTCCCCGCTGGTGCACGAACCGGCGCTCGACGGGCTGCGGGGCGTCGCCGTCATGGCGGTGGTCGTGTTCCACATGAACCGCCTGCCGGGCGGGTTCCTGGGCGTCGACCTCTTCTTCGTCCTCTCCGGCTTCCTGATCACCTCGCTGCTGCTGCACGACAGGATCGCCCTCGGCGCCTTCTGGGCCCGGCGCGCCCGCCGGCTGCTCCCGGCCCTGTGGCTGCTGCTGGTCGGGGTGTCGGTGCTGCTGCTCCTCTACACGCCCGACGCGGAGCGCAGCCTGTTCCGCGACGACGCCCTCGCCACCCTCGGCTACGTCACCAACTGGCAGCGCATCACGGCCACCACCTCCTACTGGGACCTCTTCAGCCAGAAGTCGCCGCTGGAGCACATGTGGAGCCTGGCGATCGAGGAGCAGTTCTACGTGGTGTGGCCGCTGGTCGCCGCGCTGCTGCTGCGTCGTCACCGAAGGATCGACCGGGTCCGCAACGTGGCGCTCGGCGGCGCCGCCGTGTCCCTCGCCTGGATGGCCCTCACCTACAACGAGAGCGACACCAACTGGGCCTACTTCTCGACGCCGACCCGCCTCGGCCCGACGCTGCTGGGCGCGGCCCTCGCCACCTTCACGCTGAACCGCACCCGCCGCACGCAGCGCCGGGCCCCCGAACGGGACATCCTCGCCCTGGCGGCGCTGTTCGTGATGACGATGCTGGTGCTCTCGCTCGACGGCACGGAGGGCCTCTACTACCGGGGCGGCCTCGCCGTGTTCGCGCTGGCGTCGTGCGCGGTGATCTGGGCCGCCACCGGCGGGCCGCCCGGCCTGGTCGCCCGAGCGCTGTCACTCCCGCCGCTGCGCTGGCTCGGGCTGATCAGCTACGGCATCTACCTGTGGCACTGGCCGATCTTCGTGTACATCTCGACCGACCGCCTGCGCCTCGACCGCTGGGAGGCCGACGCCCTGCGGCTCGCCACCACGCTGGCCGTCGCCGCGGCGTCGTACGTCGGGCTGGAGCGTCCGATCCGCCGTGGCGCCCTGCCCGGCCGCCGGGCCTGGGTGGCGTCCGGCGTGGCCGTGGCCGTGACCCTGGGAGCGGTGCTGATCGCCACCGACGGCCCCACCCGGTCGGCCACGCTCGACGACGCCGCCGAGCTGGCGGACGACCTCGAGGACCAGGCGCGGCAGCAGGCGATCGACAGCCCGATCCTCTACCTGCCGGCGCCGCGCGACATCCCGGACGACGCCGCGCGGCTGCTGCTCGTGGGCGACAGCGGCCCCGGCGCCTGGGGCCCGGAGCTGGTCGACGTGGCCGAGCGCGACGGTGGCGCACCGCCGATCGACGTCGCCTGGGCGTCGCAGTACGGGTGCTCGATCGTCAACGCCGACGGCCCAACCGTGGCGCCCGACGAGACCGTCATCGAGGACGAGCCGTGCCACGGGGTGCGCCGCCGCATGTGGCGCCAGCTCGTCGAGCGGTACGACCCCGACGTGGTCGTCTACTACCTGGCCAACGCCGGCTTCACCCACGACCACCTGGTGGACGGCCGGTGGGTGCCCGAGTGCGACCCCCGCTACGACGCCTACCTCGAGCAGGCCCTCCGCGACGAGGCCGAGCTGCTCACCGCCGGGGGCGCCGCGCTGGCGTACGCCACCAGCCCCTACACGGCCACGTTGCTGCCGGGCACCCGGGAGGCCGTCGACTGCCGCAACGCCACCAACGTCCGGGCCGCGGCGACCGTGCCCGGCGCCCGGGTGCTCGACCTGAACGCCTACGTCGAGTCGCTCCCCGACGACGGGACCGTGTTCGCCGACTCGGTCCACCTCGCCCCCTCCGGCGGCCGGCGCGCCGCCCGCTGGCTGCTGCCCCAGGTGCGGGACTGGCTCCGCGCCGCCGCACCCGCGCCCTGACCGAGGAACGGGAGAATGCGGCCGTGCTGTTCGTGTACGGGACGCTGCTGTTCCCCGACGTGCTGCAGGCCGTGCTGGGCCGGGTGCCGATCATGACCCCGGCGTCGCTCCCGGGCTGGCGGGCGGCGGCGCTGCCCGGGCGGGTGTACCCGGGGCTGGTGCCGGCGACCGATGGCTCCGGCCGAGGGGCGGCGGGCCAGGTGCTGACGGGGCTGTCGGCGGGGGAGTGGGCCGTGCTCGACGCCTTCGAGGGCGACGCCTACGACCGCCGTGAACTGGTCCTGGGCGACGATCGGCAGGTCTGGACCTACGTCTGGTGCGACGGCGCCGCCGTCGCCGCCCACGACTGGGACCCGGCGTGGTTCGCCCGCACGGAGCT
This sequence comes from Acidimicrobiales bacterium, assembly GCA_035316325.1. Classification (NCBI taxonomy): domain Bacteria; kingdom Bacillati; phylum Actinomycetota; class Acidimicrobiia; order Acidimicrobiales; species Acidimicrobiales bacterium. Next base: position 40,992 of record DATHJB010000051.1, on the reverse strand, counting down.
GCCCACGTACGTGGACGGCTGCGTGTCGTGGCGTGACGACTTAACCTGACGGAGTACGTCAGGGGCACGGCGGCCCGGGCGACAGGGAGCGGGCAATGAACGACCGGACCAACCTGGCGCGGTATCTCCTGGCGGAGGGATCCGACGACGCTCCGGTGCTGGTGTCGCCCACCGAGGGAACCCAGAGCCGGGGGGAGCTGCGGGCGGCCGTGGCCGGGCTGACGAGGGCGTTCGCCGCCGAGGGCCTCACCGGCACCCGGGTCGGCCTCGACATCGGCCCCCGCTTCGGTGCCGTGGCCTCCTACCTGGCGATCCTCGCCGCCGGCAACACCGCCGTGCTGGCCCGCCGCATCGACCAGCCGCCCTGGCCCGCCTACCTCGACGCCGCCGACCTCTCGGCGATCGTGCAGGCCGGCGACGGCGTCGTCGTGGTCCGCCGGGGTCGCGACGAGACGACGATCGCCCTCCCGACCGGGCCCGCCGACCCCGACGGCGGCCCCAACGGCATCGACTTCGCCGACCCGACCCGGCCCGCGGTCGACCTCTTCACCTCCGGCACCACCGGCCGCCCCAAGATGGTGGAGCTGAGCCACTCGGCGCTGGTGCACAGCGCCGAGGCCATCCTCGACCGGGTGCCCGTGCGCCCCGACCACCGCACCGCCCTGGTGCTCTCGCTGGCCCACAGCTTCGGCCTGTCGGTGCTCAACACCCACCTGCGGGTGGGCGCGTCGCTCTACTGCGTCGAGCGCGCCGAGTTCCCCGGCGACGTGCTGCGGGCCTTCACCGAGGGCGGGGCCAACGCCATGGCGGGAGTGCCCACCCAGCTGCGGTCGCTCACCGCCAGCCTCGCCCGCACCCCGGGACGCACCCTCGCCGTCGACCTGGTGCTCCAGGCCGGCGGGCGCCTCGAACCGGACGACGCCGCGGCCCTGGTGGCGACCCTGCCCCCCGACTGCCGCCTGTTCCCGATGTACGGCCAGACCGAGGCCGCGGCCCGCATCGCGATCCTCCCGGCCGACGCCTACGAGAAGGCCCCCACCTCCGTCGGCACGCCGATCCAGGGGCTGACGGTGCGGATCCTCGACGACGCCGGCGCCGAGGTGCCCGCCGGCCACGAGGGCGAGATCGTGGTGCGGGGGACCACCCTGATGGACGGCTACTACGGCGACCCGGCCGCCACCGCCGAGGTGCTGCGGGACGGCTGGCTGTTCACCGGCGACTTCGGCCACGTCGACGAGGACGGCTACCTCTACATCAGCGGCCGCCGCTCCACGTTCGTGAAGCTCGACGGCGAGCGGGTCTCGCTGGAGGCGGTGGAGCACGCCGTGCTCGCCGCGCACCGCGACGAGATCGCCGACGCCCTGGCCCGCCCGGTGAAGACCGACCGCGGCTGGGCCATCGCCCTCGACGTGCTGCCCGCCCCCGGTGTCGACCTCGCCGCCACCGGCCTCCCGCGTCAGCTCAAGGAGGCGGTGCGCCTGGCGGTCGGCAAGAAGGCCGTCCCCGCCGCCGTCCGGGCCGTCGACGCCATCCCCTACACCGACAACGGCAAGAAGTCCCGCCCCGACATCGTCTACTGAGCGTCGCCACCCACCGAAACCTCGACAGAAACGGTCGCTAGAGCGCCACCTGTGTCGAAGTTTCGGGTCCGGATCCCTCGGCGGCGTCGGCGATCGGGCGCCCGACCGTGAGGACGTCGCGCAGCTGCGGGTCGAGCGACCGGAAGGCGCTGTCGGCGAGCGAGCCGGTGGCGTCGAGCACCTTGCTGAAGAAGCAGCGCAGCGACGCGGCGAGGATCACGTCGAGGATGTCGGTGTCGCTGCAGCCCAGGTCGCGGAGCCGCTGGATGTCGCCCTCGGTCACCGAGGCGGCGTCGGCGGCGACCTTGCCGGCGAGGTCCATCACCGCCACGTCCACCTCGGCGAGGCCCGAGCCGGCGGGATCGACCACCGCCGCCCGCGCCGCGTCCGGGCCGTCGAACACCTGCTCGGCGAGGATCTTCCCGTGCGCCAACGAGCAGTAGCTCGACCGCAGCTGCTGCGCCGCGGCCACGGTGGCCAGCTCGTAGGCCCGCAGCTCCATGCCCGACCGCACGGCACCGGCCAGCCCGTCCCAGGCCTGCATCACGTTCGGCCGCAGCGAGAACGCCTTCGTGTAGTTGGCGACGTACCCGAGGTTCGAGCGGTCGGTCTCGTACATCTCGGCGACCTCACCGTCGGCCGCGTCCTCGGGAACGGTATGAATGAAGGCCATTCACGGTTCCTAGCAGGGTCAGACGGGCGTGTCGCGATCGATGAGGCGGTAGCCGACGCCCGGTTCGGTGACCAGACGGGGGCGGGCCGGGTCCTCCTCCAGCTTCTTGCGCAGCTGGCTGGCGTAGACCCGCAGGTACTCGCTCTCGGTGCCGTACTCGGGCCCCCACACGTCCTGGAGGATCATGCGGTGGGTGAGCACCTTGCCGGCGTGGCGGGCCAGCACGGCGAGGAACCCGAACTCCTTCGGCGTCAGGTCGAGCCGCCGCCCCGCGACCGAGGCCGTGTGGTGCGGGAGGTCGACCCGGACGTCGCCCACCTCGAGGATCGGGGGATCACCGGGGTCCGCGTCACCCGACGCCCGCCGCCGGTGCCGCAGCGCCACCCGCAGCCGGGCCAGCAACTCGGGGGTGGAGAAGGGCTTGGTGACGTAGTCGTCGGCGCCGTCGTCGAGCGCCTCGATCTTGCGGTCCTCGGCGCCCTCGGCGGTGAGCACCACCACCGGCACCTCCGACCAGCCCCGGATGCGCCGCAGCACCTCGATGCCGTCGATGTCGGGCAGGCCGAGGTCGAGCACCACCACGTCGGGCGACACGAGGGCCGTGCGCTCCAGCGCCTCCTGGCCGCTGGTCGCCACCTCGACCCGGAACGCTCGGGCCTTCAACGCCGTGCTCAAGGCCCGCAGGATGGCCGGCTCGTCGTCGACCACCAGGACCAATGGCCCGGGAGCTCCCGCCGGCCCCGACGGCCTCGACGGCTCAGCCATCGGCGGGCTCCGGCCGGGCCCAGTGGACGGGCAGGGTGAAGGCGAAGCGGGCGCCCTTGCCGTCGACGCTGTCGCCCACCGTGATGTGCCCGCCGTGCGCCTCGACGATCGCCTTGCAGATCGCCAGGCCGATGCCGCTGGTGTGGCTGCTCTTGCCGCTGCGGAACGGCTCGAAGATCCACTGGCGGTCGGCCGGCCGGACGCCACCGCCCTGGTCGCTCACGGCCACCTCGACGCTGTCGTCGCCGCGTAGCTCCCGCACGTCGATGCGGATGGTGCTGTGGGCGGGGGCATGGCGGGCGGCGTTCTCCAGGAGGTTGGTGAGGACCTGGTCGAGCAGGGTGTAGTCGGCATCGACCAGGGGGAGCACCTCGGGGGCGTGGGTCTCCACCTTCACGTCCTTCAGGATGCGCGGCAGGCGCCGCACCCGGTCGGCGAGCAGCTCGTCGAGGTCGACGGCCTGCAGGTCGGGCGCCAGGGCCCCTGCCTCCACGCGGCTGAGGCTCAAGAGGTTGGCGACCAGGCGGTCGAGGCGCTCGGCCTCGTCGCTGACCATGTCGAGCAGCTCATGACGGGTGGTCTCGTCGTAGGCGGCGGAGTCGTCGCGCAGGTCGGTGGTGACGGCCCGGATGGCGGCGAGCGGCGTGCGCAGGTCGTGCGACACCGACCGGAGCAGCGCCTTCTGGGCGTCGCCCGCCTGCTCCATGGCGACGAGCTCGGCGGCGTGGCGCTCGGCGAGGCGACGCCGCTCCGTGGCCATGGTCAGCAGCGTGGCGACCGTGAGCGCCACCGCCACGAACGTCACCAGGGCCACCACGTCGTCGACGACGTGGACGTCGAGGGTCCCGTAGGGCTCGATGAAGGTCAGGTCGAGGGCGAGGGCCGCGGCCGTGGACGTGACCAGCGCCGCCAGCCGCCCGCCCAGCAGCCCGGCCACGATGCCCGGCACCACCAGCAGCAGCGCGGGGGTGGCGACGCTGACGTCCTCCCGGACGGGCAGCAACGCCGCGGTGAGCAGCCCGACCAGCGCCAGCCCGGCGAGCGCGGCCAGCACCCGGCGGGCGGGGGGCGGCGAGTCGGCGAGCACTCCAGGAGTCTGCCTCCCGGGGTCACTCCTGCCGATGCACGAGGAGCGCGTAGGCCGGGTTGAGGATGGCGAGCTTGCCCTTCCACTCGGCGGCGGTGCCTTGGGCCCGGATGCGGGTGCCGACCTCGAGGCCGCCGATGTGGCGCCGGCCGACGAACACGATCGACATGGCGCCCGTGCCGTCCTCGACGACGCACTCCACGGTGCTGCTGCCCGCGCTGGGCTTCACCCGCAGGGTCTGCACCCGACCCTCGATCGTCACCCGCTGCCGCCAGCGCACGTCGACGATCGGGGTGATGCCCTCGGCCGGCGCCGTCCGCCGGGGGGCCGGCGACGACGGCTCCGACCGCTCCGGGACCTCCGCCACCGGCGGCACGCCCGGGTGCTTGGGGCCGGCGGCGGCCGACCCACCGTTGCGCGACACCGGCAGCGCGTCACGGCTCGTCCGGAAGCCACCCACCGGCTGTCCGTCCGGGCCGAAGTGGAACGGCACGGTGGTGACGTTGGCGTGCGGCAGCTGCGACACGTCGCGCTCGATGGCCTCGGCGGTGCGGTCGTGCAGGATGCGGTTCCAGAAGCCCTTGAACTTCCGGTCCGGCAGCAGGACCGACACCTCGGTCTCGCCGTCGGCCAGGTCGCGGGCCACCAGCTCGACCGCGGCCCGGGTCAGGCGCCGGTCGGGGCACGCCACCAGGTCGAGGGGCACCCGTGACATGCCCGCCTCGGCCCAGCGCTCGCCCAGCTCCTCGGCCGCCTGGGGGTCGAGGGCGAAGTGGACCGCCCGCAGCTCGTCGGGCGTCAGCGTGCGGGCGTACTGGATGGCCCGCGCCGTCGCCGCGTCGAGCTTGTCGACGAACACGAGCACCACGTGGCGCCGCATGATCGGGACGTTGATCGCCAGCGGCACGTCGTGCTCGAGCTGGGCGTCCTCGGCCATGTACTGGCGGTGCACCCGCAGGAAGATGAGCACGAGCACCGGCAGGATCACGAGGATCAGCCAGGCGCCGTGGCTGAACTTGGTGACGGCGATGATCACCAGCACCACGGCCGACAGGAAGCAGCCGAACCCGTTGATGGCGATGCCCCGCTTCCAGCCCTCCTCGCGCAGCCGCCAGTGGTGCTTGGTCATGCCCGCCTGCGACAGCGTGAACCCGGTGAACACGCCCACCGCGTAGAGGGGGATGAGCTGGGTCACCTTGGCACCGGTGGCGACGACCAGCACCGCGGCCGCCGCGCCCAGGGCGACGATGCCGTTGGAGTAGACGAGCCGGTGGCCCCGCTTGGTGAGCTGGCGGGGCAGGAACCGGTCCTCGGCCTGGAAGCTGGCGAGCCGGGGGAAGTCGGCGAAGCCGGTGTTGGCCGCCAGGATCAGGATCAGCATGGTGCCGGCCTGCAGCGAGTAGAAGAGCACGTCGCCCAGCAGGCCGCCGCCGAACACCGCCTCGCCGATCTGGGCGATCACGGTCGGGGTGCCCGACTCGTAGGGGGCGACCTTGATCTGGGATGCCAGGAACGACAGGCCCAGGAACATGGCCCCGAGGCTGACGCCCATCACCACCAGGGTCTGGCGGGCGTTGCGCCACTCCGGCTTCTGGAAGGCGGGCACGCCGTTGGAGATCGCCTCGACGCCGGTCACCGCGGCGCCACCGGAGGCGTAGGCGGTCAGGACCTTGTAGAGCGAGGCGCCCATCAGCAGGCCCATTCCCTGGTCGCCGAACTCGATCATCCCGGGGAGGTGACCGCCACCCTCGGGGAGGTCGCCCAGCAGGTGGCGGACGACGCCCACGACCAGCAGCAGCACCATGTTGGCCATGAAGAAGTAGGTGGGCACGGCGAAGATCCGGCCCGACTCGCGCACCCCCCGCAGGTTCCCGAGGGCGACGACGGCGATGAACACGAGTGAGATCGGCACCCGGTATGGCGCCAGCGCCGGGAACGCCGAGACCAGCGCCGCCGTGCCCGCCGACATCGACACGGCGACGGTCAGCACGTAGTCGGTCAGCAGCGACGCCCCCGCCACCTGGGCGAGGCCCTCGCCGAAGTTGTCGCGGGTCACCAGGTAGGCGCCGCCGGCCGACGGATAGGCCTTGATGGTCTCCCGGTACGAGAGGATCAGGAACGCCAGCACCACCAGCAGCGCCAGCGTGATCGGGACGACCAGCGAGAACGCGGCGATGCCGACCGCCGGCACCAGGATGTGGAGGATCTCCTCGGTGGCGTACGCCGACGACGACAGGTTGTCGGAGGCGAACACCGCGAGGGCCGTCGGCTTGCCCAGCCGCTCGTGCTCGAGCTGCTCGGAGTGCATGGGCTTGCCCAGCAGCCGACGCTTCAGCCGGTAGCCGACGCTGTCGGGCGGCAGCAGCTCGACCGGCGGCTCCGCGGGGAGCGGGGCCGGCGCCTCGAAGGTGGTGGCGAAGTCGGAGGAGGCGGGAGCCGTCATCGCTCGGGACGGTACGGGTGGGCCTGCAAAGGGCACGTAAAGAAGCCCAGGTCAGGGGCAAAGAACTCATAAAGATCGTGATCGGGGCCAGGTCACCGAGCGTTCATCTGCCGGCGGCCCGACCGTCTTCCCGTCCTTCCCGGGAGGTCGATCGGGCCCCGTACGGTCGCCTCCGGAGTTGGGTGGAAACCGACCTGGAGGAGACGGGGAATGACTGAGTTGACATCGACCGGCGTGGGGCGCCGGTCGCTCCTGAAGGGCGCGTCCGCACTGGCCGCGGCCGGTGTGACCACGGGTCTGGGCATCGACGTGCTGGGGGCGACAGGCGCCGGCGCCAGCACCCGCGGCGGGTCGCACCGCCCGGTGTCGCCGCCCGAGCTGGTGCCGGTGAAGGACCGCGCCACCGGCCTGGAGCTCATCAAGCTGCCGAGGGGCTTCGACTACACCACCTACGGCTGGACCGGCGACCCGATGGGTGACGGCATCGCCACGCCGTCGGCCCACGACGGGATGGCGGCGTTCCGGGTCCGCAACGGGCGGGGTGGTCACGACCGCCGGCGCGGCCGCGACCGCGAGCTGGTGCACATCGTCCGCAACCACGAGCAGGGCAGCCTCAGCGGCGCGTTCGCCGAGGGCATGACCTACGACCCGATGGCCAACGGCGGCACCAGCACACTGGTGTTCGACACCGACGACGGCGAGTTCGTCGACTCCTGGGCCAGCCTGTCCGGCACCATCCGCAACTGCGCCGGTGGCCCGACGCCGTGGGGCTCGTGGCTGTCGTGCGAGGAGACCACGCTGGTCAACGGCGCGGTGCGCCACGGCTACGTGTTCGACGTGCCCGCCGACGGCACGGCGACCGGTGAGCCGCTCCGGCAGATGGGCCGCTTCTCGCACGAGGCGACCGCGACCGACCCGGAGACGAACATCACCTACCTGACCGAGGACTCCACGCCCTCGGGCCTGTACCGGTTCGTCCCCAAGTACCGCCACCGGCCCACCGGCGACGGGAAGCTGCAGATGCTGGCCATCGGCGATACCTCGTACGTCACCTACGCCGATGCCGGCCCCCGCGACTACGGCCGGGTGCACTGGGTCGACGTCGACCAGCCGGACCCGGGCCCGGGTGAGACCTCGACGGTCCAGCAGGGCATCGTCGCGGGCGGCGCCCAGTTCGAGCGGCTCGAGGGCATCTGGTACCACGACCGGAAGATGTACTTCGTCACCACGTCGGGCGGCCCGTTCAACGGCCAGGTGTTCAGCCTGTCGCTGCGCACCGGCCGGTTGGAGCTGATCTTCTCCAGCCCCGGCCCCGAGGTGCTCGACGCGCCGGACAACATCTGCCTCAGCCCCCGCGGCGGGATGATCCTCTGCGAGGACGGCAGCGGTGTCGAGTACCTGCACGGCCTGACCCAGCGGGGCCAGATCTTCCGCTTCGCGGAGAACGCCGCGGTGCTGAACGGCGAGCGCGGCTTCGTCGGCGACTTCTCCGGCTCCGAGTGGTGCGGCGCCACGTTCGAGCCGAAGCACGGCCAGTGGCTGTTCGTGAACCTGCAGAGCCCGGGGATCACGTTCGCCATCACCGGTCCCTGGCACAAGCTGGGACTCTGACCCGACGTGCGCCGGTCGCGCCGAACGGTCGGCGCGACCGGCACTACCGTCGGCTGCCATGTCGACGAGAAGATCACGACCGGTCCGGTTCTCGCTGCTGGTGGCACTCACGGTGGCACTGGCGGGCGTGGCGTGCTCCGGTGACGACGACGACAGCGGCGGGCGCGTCGACGAGCCGGACGGCGCCAGCCTCGTCGAGCCCTTCAACGCTGCGGCCGAGGAGGCCTACGAGGCAGCCGGCAGCGACCGGCAGGAGGACTTCACGCGGGGCGTGGCGGAGACGGGCTGCTTCGTGCTCGACGAGGCGGGGGCCGTCGCCGTCGCCGACGCCCTGGGTGTCGACGATCCCGACGGCGCCGAGCTGGCCGGCGACGGCTTCATCAGTGGTCCGCCCGACGACCGTGAGCTGCTCGTCTGCCCCATCAGCCTTGCCGGCGTCGACGAGAACGTCGGCGTGAACGCCGGCACCCTCGACGGCGACCGGGCCGAGGTGCTCCAGGACATGCGCCGGGGCGCCGAGCTGAACGACGACGAGATCGAGGAGGTCGACGGCGAGGCGCCGGGCCTCGACGGCGATCACGTGCTCGCCGTCGCCCGCGACGGTGCCACCCAGCTCGTCTGGGTCGACGGCGGCTTCGGGGTGTCCCTGACCGTGCCCGACGACGTGGCCGACGCGGAGGCCGGCTTCCGGGCGCTCCCCGTGCTGGTCGACGCCGTGGCCGCGTCGCTCGCCGGTTCCTGACGGCCCGGTAGGGTCCGGAGCCATGTGTGGCCGCTTCGTCTCCGCCTCGCCGCCCGACGAGATCGCCCGGTACTTCGACGCCGAGGGGCCGGACATCGACCTGGAGGCGTCGTTCAACGTGGCGCCCACCAACGACATCTACGCGGTCACCGAGGACGGCGGCATCCGCAAGGTCGAGGCCTTCCACTGGGGCCTGGTGCCCAGCTGGGCGAAGGACCCGAAGATCGGCTCCAAGATGATCAACGCCCGGGCCGAGGGCATCGCCACCAAGAACGCCTACCGGGCGGCGTTCAAGCGGCGGCGCTGCATCATCCCGGTCGACGGCTTCTACGAGTGGCAGAAGATCGAGGGGCAGAAGCGCAAGCAGCCCCACTACATCCACAACCCCAACGACGAGCCCCTGGCCTTCGCCGGCCTGTGGGAGGTGTGGCGGCCCAAGCGCGAGAAGGTCGAGGGCGACGCCGCCCCGCCGACGACCACCGAGGCGGACGAGTCGCCGCTGCGGTCGGCCACCATCATCACCACCACGCCCAACGAGACGATGGCGAAGATCCACGACCGGATGCCGGTGATCCTGCCGGCGTCGAAGTGGGCGGAGTGGCTCGACCCGGCCAACGACGACGTCGAGACGCTGGGCCAGCTGCTGGTGCCGGCCCCGACGTCGATCATCACGATGCACCCGGTCTCCACCGAGGTGAACTCGGTGCGCAACAAGGGCCCGGAGCTGATCGACCCCTACGAGCCCTCGGCCGACGACGACCCGCCGCTACTCTAGGCGTCCGGCACGTGCTCGCCCCGGCCGGCGGTGCGGAGCGACTCCCGCAGCCGCGCGGCCGCGTCGTCGAGCGCCTCCGGGGCGGGGGAGTGGTCAGCCTTGGCGAACGACAGGTCGGCCTCGGAGTCGATCGGCACCAGGTGGAGGTGGCAGTGCGGCACCTCCAGGCCGGCGACGATGAGCCCCACTCGCTTGGGGGAGAACGCCGCCATCTGCGCCTGGCCCACCACCTGGGCCACCTGCATGAGGTGCGCGGCCAGGTCGGGCGACAGGTCGAGCCAGTGGTCGACCTCCTCGCGCGGCACCACCAGCACGTGGCCGGGCGTGATCGGGGCGATGGTCAGGAACCCGACCGCCGCCTCGTCCTTCCACACGAAGCGCCCGGGGATCTCGCCGTCGATGATGCGCGTGAACAGGGTCGGCATGGTTGGACACGTTATTCCTGCGTAGTCTCCCGCCCGATGCAGGACGGGCCCGCCATCGAGCCGACGGAGTCGACCGAGTCGACCGATCGTCTGATGACGCTGCCCAACGTCGTCACCGTGGTGCGCCTGGTCTGCCTGCCGGTGTTCCTCTGGCTGCTGTTCGGCGCCGAGGACCGGCTGGCCGCCGCCCTGCTCCTGGCTGCGCTCGGCATCACCGACTGGGTGGACGGCTACCTGGCCCGCCACCTGCACCAGACCAGCGAGCTGGGCAAGGTCCTCGATCCCGTGGCCGACCGCCTGCTGTTCTTCCTGGGCGCGGGCGGGATCCTGATCGACGGGTCGGTGCCCACGTGGTTCGCCGTGGTGGTCCTCACCCGCGAGCTCCTCGTCGGCGGAGCCACGATTCTTCTCGCCGCGCTGGGCGCGAAACGCATCGACGTGACCTGGTTCGGCAAGGCCGGGACCTTCGGGCTGATGGTCGCGTTCCCGCTCTTCCTCGCGTCCGAGTCGACCGTCTCGTGGGCCGACACCGCCTTCGACCTGGCCTGGGTCGCCGGGATCCCGGGTTTGGCGTTCAGCCTCTACGCCGCCGCCCTGTACGTCCCGCTCGCGCGGAGCGCGCTCTCGGAGGGAAGGGCAGCAAGGGGGTAGGTTCCTTCCCATGAAGGCCGTGATCATGGCCGGAGGTGAGGGCACCAGGCTCAGGCCCCTCACCTCGAACGCGCCCAAACCGATGATGCCCGTGGCGAACCGCCCGATGATGGAGCACATCGTCAACCTGCTCAAGGAGCACGGGGTCGACGAGATCGTCGTGACGGTCGCCTTCCTGGCGAACCACATCCGCAACTACTTCGGCGACGGCTCCGAGCTGGGCGTGCGCATGTCGTACGCCACCGAGGAGACGCCGCTGGGCACGGCCGGGTCGGTCCGCAACGCCATGGACGTGCTGACCGAGCGCTTCCTGGTGATCTCCGGCGACGTCGTCACCGACATCGACCTGGGCTCGATCATGGCGTTCCACGAGGAGAAGGGTGCGCTCGCGACCATCGGGCTGACCCCGGTGGAGAACCCGCTCGAGTTCGGCATCGTCATCACCCGCGAGGACGGCAGCATCGAGCGCTTCCTGGAGAAGCCCACGTGGGGCCAGGTGTTCAGCGACACCATCAACACCGGGATCTTCGTGCTGGAGCCGGAGGTCTTCGACTACATCGCGCCCGACCGCTCGGTCGACTTCTCCTCCGAGGTGTTCCCCAAGATCCTGGAGGCCGGCAAGCCGCTGTTCGGCGCCGTCGCCGAGGGCTACTGGGAGGACGTCGGCACCCTCGAGGCCTACCAGCGGGCCCACAAGGACGTGCTCGACGGCAAGGTGACGATCGACGTCCCCGGCTTCGAGATCAGCGACGGCGTGTACATCGGCGAGGGCGCCGAGATCCACCCGGACGCCGAGGTCGTCGGCCCCGCCATCATCGGCGACTACTGCCGGATCGAGGCCACCGCCCGGCTGGGGGAGTACACGGTGCTCGGCACCAACGTGCGCGTCCGGGGCGGGGCCGACCTCCAGCGCAGCATCGTCCACGACAACACCTACATCGGCGAGGGCGTGCGCCTGCGGGGCGCCACCGTCGGCCGGGCCTGCGACCTGCGCAACGGCGTGCGGGCCGAGGAGGGCGTGGTCCTGGGCGACGAGTGCTTCGTCGGCGACCAGGCCGTGCTCAGCGCCGGGGTGAAGGTGTACCCCTTCAAGACCGTCGAGGCGCGGGCGATCATCAACTCGTCGATCGTGTGGGAGTCGCGGGGCGCCCGCAGCCTGTTCGGCCGCTTCGGCGTGGCCGGCCTCTCCAACGTCGACGTCACCCCCGAGCTGGCCACCAGGGTGGCGATGGCCTACGCCACCACCCTGAAGAAGGACGCCACGGTGGTGACCTCCCGCGACTCCAGCCGGTCGTCGCGGATGCTGAAGCGGGCCGCCATGGCGGGCCTCAACGCCGCGGGGGTCAACGCCCGCGACCTCGAGGTCGCCTCGGTGCCGGTCACCCGCTTCGCCGCCCGCAGCCCCGACGCCGCCGGCGCCCTGACCATCCGGCTGGTGGAGAGCGACCCGCAGTCGGTGGTCATCCGCTTCTTCGACACCAACGGCGCCGACATCACCGAGGCCGGCCAGCGCAAGATCGAGCGCCTGTTCCTGCGGGAGGACTTCCGCCGGGTGTTCCCCGGCGAGATCGGCGACATCGGCTTCCCGCCCCGCCACCTGGAGCACTACAGCGCCGCCATCGAGGCCACCGTCGACGTCGAGCGCATCAGCCGCGCCGGGTTCAAGGTGGTGCTCGACTACGCCTACGGCGCCACGTCGTTCGTGATGCCCAACGTGCTGGCCCGGCTGAACGCCGACGTCCTGGCGGTCAACCCCTATGCCTCCACTAGCGGCGCCATGGACTGGAAGCGCGACGAGCACGCCGCCTACGTCGCCCGGCTGGTGCGGGCGTCGGGCGCCCACCTCGGGGCGGTGATCGACCCCGACGGCGAGCACCTGATGCTGATCGACGACACCGGCCGCGTCCTCGACGACGTCCAGTCGCTGCTGGCGTTCGTGTCGCTCATGTCGGGCTCGCTGGAGCCGGGGACCGCGATCGCCCTGCCCCTGGTGGCGACCATGCGCGCCGAGGAGCTGGCCCGGGAGCACGGCGTCGAGGTGATCCGCACCAAGCTGTCGAACTCGGCGCTGATGGCCGCGGCGGCCAAGAAGGGCGTGGCCTTCGCGGCCAGCACCAACGGCGGCTTCATCCTGCCGGCGTTCCTGCCCTCGTTCGACGCCGCCGCCGCCCTGGTGAAGCTGCTGGAGCTGCTGGCGAGCGACGGCATCGCCCTCTCGAAGGTGGTGGGCAGCCTGCCGGCGGTCCACATCGCCCACGAGACCGTGGTGACGCCGTGGGAGCAGAAGGGCGCGGTCATGCGCTCGCTGGTGGAGCTGTCGAAGGACCGGCAGGTGGAGTTGGTCGACGGCGTGCGGGTGCTCCACGACGACGGCTGGGCGCTGGCCCTGCCCGACCCGGAGGAGCCGGTGACCCACGTGTGGGCCGAGGCGCTCGACGAAGCGGGCGCCCGCCGGCTGGTCCAGGAGTACGCCCGGCGCATTCGCCAGCTGCTCCGCTGAGCTCGCGGAGGGCGAGCGCAACCCCGCTGCGTCCAGATAACCGTTGATTTTGCGATGTTTTTGCGCGGGTGCCGCGAAGGTGCGACCCCATGCCCGCCACGACGCCCGCCGAGTCCCTGGTGACTTGCACCCATTCGCTAGCCTGCGCACCCATGGACATCCCCGACGATCTCCGGTACTCGACCGATCACGAGTGGGCGCGCACCGAAGACGGACGGGTACGTGTGGGAATCACCGACTACGCGCAGGACGCCCTGGGCGACGTGGTGTTCGTCGATCTCCCCGAGGTCGGCAGCCACGTCGACAAGGGGCAATCCTGCAGCGAGGTGGAGTCCACCAAGTCGGTGTCCGAGATCTATGCGCCGGTGTCGGGCACGGTGGTCGAGGTCAACGGGGACCTGTCGGACAATCCCGATCGGCTGAACGAGGATCCATATGGGGAGGGCTGGATCTTCGTGATCGAGCTCGACAACCCGGATCAAGTGGGGGAGCTCGTCGATGCCGAGGGCTATCGTGCGCTGATCGAGGGGTGATTCGTGGCCGAGGATCTTTTCTGCAACCAGTGTGGCCACCGGAACCCGCCAGGCTCGAACTTCTGCTCGTCGTGTGGGGCGGCGCTGCTTCCGCCGTCGGGTGCCGACCGCACGACATCCACCATCGTCTTCGCTCCGGAGATCGAGGGTGACGAGGAGCTGGCGCTCGAGCTGGGTGAGGTCCCGGCAGGCGTGGGCTTCCTCGTGGTCAAGCGGGGCCCGAACGTCGGATCGCGGTTCGCCCTCGACAAGGACGTCGTCCAGGCCGGCCGCCATCCCGAGAGCGACATCTTCCTCGACGACATCACCGTCTCGCGTCGCCACGTGGAGATCCGCCGCGAGGGCGGCCAGTACGTCGTCTACGACGCCGGGTCGCTGAACGGCACCTACGTCAACCGCGAGCGGGTCGACTCCTCGCCGCTGGAGAACGGCGACGAGCTGCAGATCGGCACGTTCAAGCTGGTGTTCCTCACCGGGAGGGGAGCGGGGTGAACCGGCCGTCGATCGGCCGGGCCCATCTCTCGATCGGCGAGGTGCTCTCGCTCCTGCAGGACGAGTTCCCCGACGTCACGATCTCGAAGATCCGCTTCCTCGAGAGCCAGGGGCTGCTCGACCCGGAGCGCACGCCGTCGGGCTACCGCAAGTTCTACGAGTACGACATCGAGCGCCTGCGCTGGATCCTGCGGCTGCAGAAGGACCACTACCTCCCGCTCAAGGTGATCAAGGACCGGCTCGACGAGGCCGGCGGCATCCCACCCGCCGACATGGCCGAGATGGGCCTGGGGGCCGACGGTGCAGACGCCGCGGCCGCGGCGTCTGCCGAGGCGACCGAGGCGGCCGGGGCCAAGGACGGCAAGGGGAAGGCCGCCGAGTCGAACGGGGCCGCCACGCTGTTCTCCAGCGCGGACGGCGCCGGGTCGGGTTCGGGTCGGGTCGCCGTCACCGAGCGGGCGGTGCGGGTGGCCCCGTCGCCCTCGTCACCCTCGTCGCCTCCTCCGTCCTCCGGCGGCTCGGGGTCCGGGTCACGGTCGGCCAGCGCGCCGGCCCCGGCTCCTTCGGCGCGCTCCGACGCCGCTGCCACCGAACCTCGTGCCCGTCCTCCGGCCGCCCGGGCCCGCAACGCCGCCCCGGCTTCCCCACGTGCCGCGTCGCCCGCTCCGGCACCCGCGCCCGCTGCCCGCCAACCGGGCGGGCGGGCCCCGGTCCGCCGTGCCCCACAGCCGTCCGCCAACGCCCCCCGGGCCGGGGCCTCGACACGGGCGCGCCAGGGCCAACGTCCCGGCGACCGCAACGCCGCCCCGTCGTCGCCCCGGGCCGAGCCGCCGCCCCGCGCCGACGGCACCGGTCCCGACAACCGTCCGCTCGCCGGCGTGGGCTTCGACGCCGGTGCCGACGCCGTCAACCTCACCCTCGAGGAGTTGGCCGAAGCCAGTGGCCTGACCGTCCGCGACATCCGCGACCTGGAGCGCTTCGGCCTGATCGAGGCCCGCGACAGCGAGGGCCCCAGCCACTACGACGGCGACGCCCTCATCATCTCCCGGACCGCCGCCGGGTTCCTCCAGCACGGCATCGAAGCCCGCCACATGCGCAGCTACAAGGTGGCGGTCGACCGGGAGGCGGGGCTGTTCGAGCAGATCGTCTCGCCGCTCCTCAAGCAGCGGAACCCCGAGGCCCGGACCCGTGCCACGCGCACCGTCACCGAGCTGATCCGCCTCGGCGAGGTGATGCGAGGGGTGCTCCTGCGCCGCGAGCTGCGGGACCACATCGGCGGACCGTGAAGAGCCGAGCGATGGCGAGGCGTGGCCCGAGCGGCCCGGCGCCGCAGGCGCCAAGAGCGGGAAGTCCGCCGCATGGTTTGACCCCTCGGCGGCGAAGCGCCGAGACAAGGAAACGTGACCTGTCCGCGCAGCTCCTGACTGAGTCGGATGGCGGACGAAAAGCAGACCTCGGCGAGTAGGGTGATTTCCGATGGCCGTCGAGATGGAACTGGTGAGCGTCGAGGCACCAGAGCTGCCGGCACGAACGCCGGTGGTCATCCTTCGCGAGCGTTCGGGGCGGCGGCGGTTGCTCCCGATCTTCATCGGCACCCCTGAGGCCCAGGCGATCGCCCTGGCGATGCAGCGGATCGAGACCCCTCGTCCGATGACCCACGACCTGATGCGCTCCCTGCTCGACGAGCTGGGCGCGCAGGTCGAGCGGATCGTCGTCACCGAGCTGCGGGAGGGCACGTTCTACGCCGACATCCTGCTGCGCGCCGACGGTCAGGTGCGGGCGGTCTCGAGCCGTCCGTCCGACGCGATCGCCCTCGCCATCCGGATCGGGTCACCGATCTTCGCGGAGGAGGAGGTGCTCGACGAGGCGGGTCGCACCGAGCAGCCCGACTCCGAGGAGGCCGAGCAGATGGTCGAGGAGTTCCGCACCTTCATCGACCACGTCAACCCCGAGGACTTCGCCCAGTAGGTCCCTGCGTTGACCTTCGCAGCGGGGCGACCTAGCCTCGGTGAGTGACATCGACGTAATTCCGTCCGTGTCACCAGTCACAGGCAGGGAGCGTCGATTGTGAAGGACACCTCGGGCACACCGGTCGACAGTTACAGCGGCAAGCGGGCGGCGGAGATCGTGGGGATCTCGTACCGGCAGCTCGACTACTGGGCGCGCACCGATCTGATCCGGCCGAGCCTGGCCGACGCCCACGGCAGCGGCAGCAGGCGTCGCTACAGCTACCGCGACCTGATCGAGCTGAAGCTCATCAAGACGTTCCTCGACAACGGCACCAAGCTCGAGAACATCCGGCAGGCCTTCGAGTACGTGCGCGACCAGCTGGGTGAGGACCTCACGTCGGCGAGGCTCGTCCTGTCGGGCAACTCGGCCGTCCTGGTGCGCGAGAACGAAGAGCTCATCGACGTCATGAGCAAGTACAAGGGCCAGGGCGTCCTCAACTTCCTCGACCTCGACGACGTCACGAAGGAGGTCGACAGCGCGATCGTCGACCTCTTTCCCGAGACCGAGAAGCCAGGACGCGTAGCCCGCGCCGCCAACTCCTGAGCCACGCGGCGGCGCGTCGGCCCCGCCGACCACCCCGCCGGCGGGCCAAGGGGTCTCGGGCTGCGCCGGGGCAAGTAGCTTCGATGCCGTGACCACCCTGCATCACTCGCCACTCGATGCCGCCCACCGGGAGCTGGGAGCGAAGCTCGTCCCGTTCGGTGGGTGGGACATGCCGCTGCAGTATCCGTCCGGGACGCTGGCGGAGCACCGGGCCTGCCGCACGGGTGCGGTGGCGTTCGACGTCAGCCACCTCGGCACCGTGCGGATCGACGGGCCCAAGGCGTTCGACCTGCTGCAGTCGGCGCTGACCAACGACCTGCAGAAGATCGCCCCCGGCCGGGCCCAGTACACCCACCTGCTCGACGAGGCCGACGCCTCGGTCCTCGACGACATCATCGTGTGGTGGGTCAACGACGACCGCTTCGACGTGATGCCCAACGCCTCGAACACCAGCCGGGTGATCGACGCCATCGGTGGCAAGGACGTGACGCCCACCCGGGCGATCATCGCCGTGCAGGGGCCGGCCGCCCGGGCGAGGCTGGCGACGGTCTACCCGTCGGCGGCGGGGGTCGGGCGCTTCCGGGTCGAGGAGATGAGGGTCGACGGCGCCACGTGGGTGGTCGCCGGCACCGGCTACACCGGTGAGGACGGCGTGGAGCTGGCGGTGCCGGCCGACGTCGCCCCGGCGGTGTGGGAGCGGGTCCTCTCCGCCGGCATCCGACCGGCCGGCCTCGGCGCCCGCGACACCCTGCGACTGGAGGCCGCCCTGCCGCTGCACGGCCACGAGCTGGGCCCGGGGATCACCCCGCTGCAGGCCGGCCTGGGCTGGGTCGTCGCCTGGGACAAAGGCGACTTCCGGGGCCGCGCCGCCCTGGCCGCCGAGAAGGAGCGTGGCGTCACCCGCCGCCTCCGGGGCTTCGAGGTGGAGGGCCGCCGCCCGCCCCGGGCCGAGTGCAAGGTCATCCTCGACGGCGAGGTCGTCGGCGAGCTGACCAGCGGGAACTTCTCCCCGACCCTCGAACGGGGCATCGCTCTCGGTTTCATGCCACCGGGAGTGACCGAGGGGACGCCCGTGGCGATCGACGTCCGCGGCACCCCCATCCCCGCCACCATCGTCCCTACCCCCTTCTACAAGGCCTGATCTCCCGAAATACATCCCGAAGTTGCGAGGAATTCGCGTCGCGACGCGAGAAGATTTTCCCCAGGAGCGGACGCAGACCGTGGCACGTCCCAAAAGGGGGTCGCATCATGACGCTGGCAACGCTGGTCGAGGAGGTGCTTGGGGAGGATCTCCCCGTGGGCGTCACCGCCTACGACGGCAGCACCGCCGGGCCGCCGAACCCACTGGCGACGCTGGTGATCCGCACACCGGACGCACTGCGCCGCATCGTCACGTCGCCGGGTGAGCTGGGCATGTCCCGGGCCTACGTCGCCGGCGACCTCGACGTCGAGGGCGACATCTTCGCCCTGCTCGACCTGCGCGAGCGGATGCCGAGCTTCCGCCTGTCCGCCAGCGTGATGCGCGGGATCGTGAAGGAGCTCGGCGGGTTGAAGGGGGTCCGGCCCGTCCCGCCTCCGCTCGAGGAGGTGCGGCTGCACGGCCGCCGGCACTCGCTCGCCCGCGACCGGGCCGCGGTCAGCTACCACTACGACGTCTCCAACGCCTTCTACGAGATGGTCCTCGGGCCGAGCCTCACCTACTCGTGCGCGGTGTTCGAGACGCCCAGGTCCACGCTGGAGCAGGCCCAGGCCGCCAAGCACGAGCTGGTGTGCCGCAAGCTCCACCTGTCGCCCGGCGACCGGCTGCTCGACGTCGGCTGCGGCTGGGGGAGCCTGGTGATGCACGCGGCCGAGCACCACGGCGTCCACGCGGTCGGGGTGACCATCTCCCAGCGCCAGTACGAGATGGCGAAGAAGCGGGTGAGCGACGCCGGCCTGTCCGACCGGGTGGAGATCCGCCTGCAGGACTACCGCGAGGTCGACGACGGCCCGTACGACGCGGTCAGCTCGATCGGCATGTTCGAGCACGTCGGCGAAGCCCGGATCGCCGAGTACTTCGGCCGGCTCCGGCAGCTGGTCCGGCCCGGCGGCCGGTTCCTCAACCACGGCATCTCCCGGAGTCCCGGCGGAAGGGCCCGCCTGGCGCCCCGCAGCTTCGTCAACCGCTACGTGTTCCCCGACGGCGAGCTGCACGAGGTGGGGCGCGTGGTGTCGTACATCCAGGAGGCCGGGTTCGAGGTGCGCCACGTCGAATCGCTACGGGAGCACTACGCGATGACGCTGCGCCAGTGGGTGGCCAACCTGGAGAGCCGCTGGGACGACGCGGTGGCCGAGGTCGGTGTCGGCCGGGCCCGGGTGTGGCGGCTCTACATGGCGGGCTCGGCGGTCAACTTCACCGCCGGCCGCAACCAGATCTACCAGGTGCTCTCGGTGGTGCCCGACGGCAACGGCGACGGCGGGACCGACCTGCGCGAGAGC
Organism: Acidimicrobiales bacterium; assembly: GCA_035316325.1. NCBI lineage: Bacteria > Bacillati > Actinomycetota > Acidimicrobiia > Acidimicrobiales > Acidimicrobiales bacterium. Next base: position 21,684 of record DATHJB010000051.1, on the reverse strand, counting down.
TACTTCTGACGGTCGTCCTGATCGAAATTGCGTGGCTGGCGGCCCTAGAGCGACCACCAGCCACGCAATTTCGGTCGGTTAGCCGACCAGAGCGACGGCCTCGGCCAGCAGCTCGGCCTGGCGCGACCAGGTGCCGGCGGCGAGGGTGACCACCACCCGCTCGGCGCCCAGCGCCTGCAGCGCCGCGATGCGCTCCGCGACCACCTCCGGGCCCGCGGTCACGATCATGTCGGGCACCGCCTCGGCGGGCATGCCGTAGACCCCGTCGGGATCGCCGAGCAGGCGGACGAGGCCGGCGGCGTCGGGGACCGTCGGGTCGCCGTCGATCGCCACCATGACGCTGCCGGTGATCGACGGCCGCGGGCGACCGATGTCCGCCGCCAGCTCCCCGAGCCGATCGACCAGCGGGACGAGCTGCGGCGGCGGCAGGGGGAGGGCGAACCAGCCGTCGTGGCGGGCCGCCCGGGCCAGCGCCGCGTCGGCCATGCCGCCCACGAGGATCGGCGGCACGGCGACGGCGGGGGAGAGCTGCACGGTGGTGCCGTCGAGGTCGACCGCCTTGCCGGCGATCAGGTCGGGCAGCACCTCGAGGGCGGCGTCGGTGCGCCGGCCCCGTTCGCGGCGGGGCACACCGGCCGCGAGCCACGAGAGGTCGTGGCGGTCGCCGCCGACGCCGACCCCGAACAGCACCCGGCCGCCCGACACGTGCTGCAGCGAGCCGACCTGCTTGGCGGCCCACACCACCGGTCGCAACGGCAGGATCATCACGCCGTAGGCGATCCGGATGCGCTCGGTCGCCCCGGCCGCCGCGGCCAGAGCCACCGTGCTGTCGAGGAACGGCACGCCGGTGCCGCCGACGAGCTGGTCGACGACCCACACCGACTCGAAGCCGAGGTCCTCGGCCTGCCGGGCCGCAGCGACGACGTCGAGCAGCGGTTCGTTCTGCGGGCTCATCGTCGGGAGGAAGACGCCGATCGCCGGAGCTGTCATGCGGCTCATCCTGCGCCATGCTGATGGGCGATGGAAGAAGGTACTCCGATGTCACCAGGGCACAGCGAGGGAACCGACTGCCCGTCCACGAAGGTGGAGGAGACCCAGGCCTGCGAGCTGCGCGACCTGCTCGACCGGCTGGCCGACAAGTGGTCGCTGCTGGTCGTCGAGCTGCTGGGGGAGCGGACCCACCGCTTCACCGAGCTACGGCGCGCCATCGACGACATCAGCCAGCGGATGCTCACCCTCACGCTCCGCCGGCTGGAGCGCGACGGCCTCGTGCACCGCACGGTCCACCCGGTGGTCCCCCCGAGGGTCGACTACGAGCTGACCCCGCTGGGGGCCGCGCTGCTCGACGCCGTCGGCCCGCTGGTGACCTGGAGCCGGCGGCACCCCGGCGAGATCGCCCGCGCCCGGGCCGCCTACGACGAACAGGTCGCCTGACTGCAACCTGTTCTAGGGTGCCGCCCGTGATCGCACGACGGCCCTGGGCACCGCTTCTCCTCGTCCTCACCTTCCTCACCTTCGTCGCCTGTGGTGGTGACGACGACGACAGCGCCGAGCCCACATCGACCCCCACGCCCACCGCCGCGGCCGTGGAGCCGCTGCGGATCCTCGTGACCAACGACGACGGTGTCGGGGGCGAGGGCATCTCGCTGCTGGTCGACGCCCTCCTGGAGCTGGACGACGTGGAGGTCACCGTGGTCGCCCCGCTCGAGGACCAGAGCGGCACCGGCGGTCAGACCACGCCGACGCCCCTCACCGCCACCGACGCCGAGCTGATCGGCGGCGCCCCGGCCGTGGCCGTGGACGGCTTCCCGGCCGACAGCGTGGTGTACGCCCTGGCGGAGGTGCTCGACGAGCCGCCCCACGTGGTGGTGTCGGGCATCAACGCCGGGCAGAACATGGGGCCGATCGTCGAGCTGTCGGGGACCGTCGGTGCCGCCCGCAAGGCGGTGAGCGAGGGAATCCCGGCGCTGGCCGTGAGCCAGGGCCTGGCCGACCCGATCGACTACCCGACGGGGGTCGAGCTGGCGATCGACTGGGTGGAGGAGCACCGCGACGCCCTGTTGGCGGGCGAGGTCGAGGCCGACGCCGTCGCCAACCTCAACGTCCCCAGCTGCGCCACGGGCGAGGTGCGCGGCGTGGTGGAGGTCCCCACCGCCACCGACGTCGGCAGCCGCAACCCCGTCACCGACCCCTCCGACTGCACCTCCACCGCCACCGACCCCGCCGACGACATCGCCGCCTTCCTCACCGGCTACGCCCCCCTCGCCGAGGTCGCCCCCTGATCGAAATTGCGTGCGTGGCGGCCCTATGGCGACCGCCAGCCACGCAATTTCGCTCCGTCAGAGCGGGACGGGGGTGCCGAAGGTGCCGCGCATGTGCTCCGTCCAGGTGGACATGACGGGGGTCTGGGTGGGGAGGCCGAGGGCGGCGAGCTCGTCGGCGACCGGATGGGTGCCCAGCTCCAGCTCGACGCCCGTGCCGCCGACCAGCACCTGGGAGCCGGCGCCGCCCTGGCTGAACGGCGTGGCGTGGGGGACGCCGTCGATGTAGGTGTAGGTGGTCATCGGCATCTGGGGCATCACGTCGGCACCGCCCCGGGGGAGCGTCAACCGCAGCACCAGCTCGCCGTCGATCCGCAGGGTCGTCACCGCCGAGTCCTCCTTGTGGACCACGGTGATGTCCTCCACGGTCTTGGGGAAGCCCCAGATCGTGCGGCCTGCCACGCAGGTGAACTCCTGGTTCACCGGCAGCCGGGTGATGAACGTACCTGGTTCCCTGTCAGCCGACCCCGAGCCCGAGCCCGAACGGGGCGTGACGAACATCGTGATGCCCACCTCGAGGTAGTCGCCCAGGTCGTTGTCGCGGTAGTCGATGGTGGCCAGCACCAGCTGGGCCCGCCCCGGCGACGACTCGACGACCGTGAACGCATCGCCCGGGGGCAGCAGCGCGGCGGCCGCCCCGGCGTCCACGTCGAACATGGCGGTGCCGGCGCAGGCGTCGCGCACCTCCACCGGCATCGTGACGGTGCGACCGGCGATGTCGTACTGCATGAGGTCCCCCAGTTCAGGCCAGTTGGCGGGCGATCGTCCCCGTGTCGTAGTACACCCGGGCGCAGGTTACGAGGTCGTCGGCGAAGGTGAAGATCACCGCCGTGCGGCAGCGGAAGCGCTTGCCGCTCGCCTCGAAGTCCGGGCCCGATCCCAGGTGCGTGCCCGACATCCACAGCTCGGCGACCACCGCGTCGGCCGCGTGGTGCACCTCGATCACCTCGAAGTGCAGGTCGGGGAAGTAGTGGCGGGTCATCTCGTAGTAGCGCCGGACGTCGTCGTCGCCGTCGTAGACCCGGGAGTTGCCGATCAGCTCGTAGCGCGGGTGGGTGAAGCAGTCGAGCGCGGCCGTCACGTCGCCGGCGTTCTGGGCCTCCAGCAGCTGCTGCAGCACCTCGTCGCGCCGGCGCCGCAGCGCGATCCCGATCGGCGTCACGTCCACCGCACTACCCGGTCCCGGGGGAGCCACGCGTAGGGCGTGTCCTGCAAGTCATGGCGCACGCCTCTCCGGCCAGATGACGTCGCTCGCCGCACCATGCCGACATTGAAACCCTGGTGGGTTCCTGCGTCGGGATGGCACGCCGAGCGACGCCCCTGACTCGGAGATCCGCACACCGGACTCACAGGACACGCCCTAGTCGAGGAGGTCCGGCTGGTCGGCGACGATCTTGTCGTACAGCGGCTGGAAGCTGTACCACCCGGCCACCGGCTGCCCCACCTGCGAAGCGGTGAGCGCGGCGTTCTCGGGGTCGATCGGCACCGGCGTCCCGGCCGCCTCGGCCATCAGCTGCACCTGGCAGGTGCGCTCCATGGTGATGAACCACCAGGCGGCCTCGTCGACCGTGGTGCCCGCGGTGAGCAGCCCGTGGTTGCGCAGGATGCACGCCTTGTTGTCGGCGAGGGCGTGGGCGATGCGCTTGCCCTCCTCCACGTCGAGCACGACGCCGGTGAAGTCGTCGAACAGGGAGTGGTCCTCGTAGAAGGCGCAGGCGTCCTGGGTCAGCGGGTCGAGCAGGCGACCCAGCGTCGACCAGGTCCGCCCGTAGGTGGAGTGGGTGTGGGCCGCGGCCTTCACGTCGGGCCGGGCCTGGTGGACCTGGCTGTGGATGGCGAACGCGGCCTGGTTCACCGGCCAGTCGCCCTCCACGACCTTGCCTTCGTGGTTGACGAGGATCAGGTCCGACACCGAGATCAGCCCGAACGAGAGGCCGAACGGGTTCACCCAGAACAGGTCGGGATCGGCGGGGTCGCGGGCGGTGAGGTGGCCGGCCACGCCCTCGCTGAAGCCGAACCGGTCGAACAGCCGGAACGCCGCCGCCATCCGCTGCTTGATGTGCGTCCGCTCCTCGTCGACCGACGAGAACGTGGGGGGCCTGTGGGGCTTGAGCTTGGTCACGGCAGGGCTCCTTCGGAGTTCCAGAACGCTCGGACGTCGCCTTCCGGGTCGTCGAGGACGGTGGGTTCGCGGTCGAGCACGCAGGTGGCGCGTCGCGACAGGTCGTAGGCGGGCCAGTCGAGGTCGTCGTGGGCGGGGCGGCGACCGGTGCGGGCGAACGTCGCCCACGCGGCCGAGCAGCGGCGGGCCAGGCGGCGGGTCCCGTCGTCGATGCCGCCGAGCAGCGTCTGCACGCCCTGGTGCTCCACGGTGTCGAACACGAACGGGATCTCGATGGCGTGGCAGGCGCCGGCCACCCCGCCGAAGGCCGTGGAGCGGTAGTCGAAGCGGTACATCGACACGTCCGGCGTGTGCGCCAGCTGCGCGTCGGCCAGGCGGACCGCGGGCATGCGGAACACCCGGTCGGTGAGCATGGCGCACCACAGCTTGCTGCTGTGCGCCGTCGGGCGGGCCGCCCGGTACAGCTCGACGGCCACGTCGGCGCGATCGTCGCCCAGCATCCGGACCAGCCGGCGCCGCAGCCGCTCGGGCCCGATGTCGCCGAGGCTGTCCTGGATGGCGAAGAGGTTCCACTCGTCGGCCGTGGTGCCGACCACCAGCGGGATGCCGGCGGCGCTGCCGGCGCGGACGGCGTCGAGCGGTGGCCGGGTGAGCAGCCCGCCGTCGACCACCGGCGCGAACGGGAGCTGCAGGTAGCCGGAGCTGGGGCGCCGCGGGTCGGGCCGGCTGGTGAGGGCCGCCGCCATGGCGGTCGACTGGGCGGTGAGGATCTCGTGGACCGGCAGGTCGAGCAGCTGTTCGACGTCGGCCGGGGTGAGCTCGAGGTGGGCCAGCACCTGCTCGGTGACGCGCATCGCGGTCTCGGGCGCCAGCACGTTCTCGCCCGCGCCCGACTGGAGGGCCGCGGCGTGGAACAGCCCGGCCGCCTCGGGAGCCGCCAGCAACGTGCCGACGCTCATGGCTCCCGCCGACTCGCCGAAGATCGTCACCCGGCCGGGGTCGCCGCCGAAGCCGGCGATGTTGTCGCGCACCCAGCGCAGCGCCTCGATCTGGTCGCGGATGCCGTTGACGCCCGAGCCGGTGAGGTCGCCGGCGAGGTGGTCGAGGTAGAGGAAGCCGAGAGCGCCGAGCCGGTAGTTGACGGTGACCACCACCACGTCGCCGTCGAGCGCCAGGCGGGTGGCGTTGTAGTAGGGCGAGCGGCCGCTGCCGTTGGTGAAGCCGCCGCCGTGGATCCACACCATCACGGGGCGGGCGGTGTCGTCGGCGGCCGGGGTGACCACGTTGACCACCAGGCAGTCCTCGCCGTACTCCTGGGCCTCCACGCCGAAGAGGGCGTCGGTGGCCGACGGCTCCTGCGGGGCGGAGGGCCCGAAGCTGGTGGCGTCGAGCACGCCGGCCCACGGCAGCGCCGGCTCCGGCGGACGGAAGCGGTCGGCGTAGGCGTACGGGATCCCCCGGAACTGGAGGACGCCGTCCCGCTCCAACCCCTCGACCTTGCCCGCGACTGTCTCGACGATCACGGGTACCAGTTAATCGTGTCGGCGCAGCCGAGGCCGCTCGGGGCGGCGGCGGGGTGGTTGGATGGGCTTCCCAGTCAGTTCCACGCACATCGTGGCGCCGCCGCTACGGCGGTGGGGGAGTGACCCATACTTGGCGGCCCATGTCGCCGCTGTCCCTCCGCGCCCTCAACCGCGCCACGCTGTCCCGGCAGCTCCTGCTGCGCCGGGAGCGACGGACAGCCGAGGCGACGATCGCCCACCTCGGCGGCATGCAGGCGCAGGCGCCGCTGTCGCCCTACGTCGGCCTGTGGACCCGGCTCGTCGGCTTCCGCCCCGACGAGCTGGCCACGCTCATCACCGAGCGACGGGCCGTGCGGGGCACGCTGATGCGGTCCACCGTCCACCTCGCCACGGCCGACGACTTCCTGGCGTTCCGCCCGCTCATCCAGCCGGTGCTGGCCCGGGCGTTCAGAGGCCAGCAGTTCGCGAAGAGCCTGGCCGGCGTCGACCTCGACGAGGTGTGCGCCGCCGCCCGGGCGCTGCTGGCGGAGCGGCCCCACACCCGTGCCGAACTGACCCGGCACCTCGCCCCGCTCTGGCCCGAACGTGACGCCGACTCGTTGGCCTTCGCGGTCACCTACCTGGAGCCGCTCGTGCAGGCGCCGCCGCGCGGCATCTGGGGCACCAACGGCCCGGCCACGTGGGCTTCGGCCCGCCGGTGGCTCGGCCGCCCGCTCGACGCCGACCCGTCGCCCGACGAGCTCGTGCTGCGCTACCTGGGGGCCTTCGGTCCGGCGACCGTGAAGGACGTGCAGCAGTGGTCGGGCCTCACCCGGCTGCGCGAGGTCGTCGACCGCCTGCGGCCCGGACTCGTCGAGCTGCGGGACGAGCACGGCCGTGAGCTGTTCGACCTGCCCGACGCCCCACGCCCCGACGCCGACACACCCGCGCCGGTCCGCTTCCTGCCCGAGTACGACAACCTGCTGCTGTCGCACGCCGACCGCTCGCGGGTGATCCCCGACGGTCGCCGGGTGCCGCTCCCGCCCGGCCTCGGCGGGAGCCAGGGCACGGTCCTGGTCGACGGCACGTGGTCCGCCGACTGGAGGGTCACCCGGCACGACGACACGGCGACCCTCACCGTCACCTCCTTCGCCCCGCTCAGCCCGGATGACCACGAGGCCCTCCACGAGGAGGGCGACGAGCTGCTCGCCTTCACCGCCCCGGACCACCCCGGCCGGGAGATCCGGATCGTCGCCGAGGGCTAGGGCTGACGCCGGCGGGGGACGTCGCCGCGGGGGACCGGGACGTCGAGCCAGCGGGGGACCGGCACCGTCGACGACACCACCTGCACGCTGGTGGCCACCGTGCGGTACGCGGCGGTGCCGATGAGCACGCCGAGGGCGATCGACATGATGGTGATCACCGCCGACACGAACGTCTGCAGGCCCACCTGTTGGTCGGACCCGACGATCTCGGTGAGGCCCAGCAGCCCGCCGGCGCCGGGCACCAGTAGCCAGAAGCTGGGCAGGAACGTCACCAGCGACGGCGGCCCGTGGTTGGTCGCGTCGAGCCACAGCACCACCGGCGTCATGGCCAGAGCCCCGAAGAACCCGCTGATCTGGGCGTCGAACACCGTGGCCCCGACCGTCTGACCCAGATAGGCCAGCAGCAGCACCCCGGTGATGAACGGCAGCGCCCGCGCCGGTGCCGAGTAGTGCAGGAAGTAGCCGGCCGCCAGCACCAGCACGCCCAGCCACCGACCCCACCAGCCGAAGCCCGACTCGGCCGTGTACACGAGCTCGTTCGTCTCGGTGTTCAGCAGGGCCGCGGCGGCCAGGATGCCGAAGGCGAGCAGCAGGAGCTGCATGCCGCCGTACACGAGCCGGCCGGCGCCGCTGATCATCTGGCCGGCGGCCAGCTCCACCACGCCGGTGGTGAGCGCCGCGCCCGGCAGCAGGGTGATGAGCGGCGGGATGAGGGTGCCGAGCGGGTCGTCGATCCGGTCGAACAGGGCTAGCACGATCGCCGCCACCGTGAACGACGACACCACCGGGAACACCAGCTCGAGGGTGGGCCGGTGCGGCAGCTTCAGCAGGCCGACCACGAGTCCCAACAGTGCGGCGGCCACCAGGCCCTCCACGGTCGGCTGGAACAGCAGCGCCAGCCCCGCGCTCAGCACACCGTGACCCAGCACCCGCACGGACCACGGCAGCCGGGCCCGCATCGCCTGGATGGCGTCGAGCCGCTCGATGCCGTCGGCCGGCGTCAGGCGGTCCGCCTCGGCGTCCTTGAGCACCTCGTAGAGCTCGGCCACCTGGTCGAGGCGCAGCGACCGCCCGGTCTGCGAGCTCAGGTGCACCTGGGCGGTCTCGCCCTGGCCGGTCTCGATGAGCAGCATCGTGGGGAACACCGCTACCTCGAGGTCGCCGAGCCCGAAGGCCCGCCCGACGGCCAGGAGGCGGGCCCGGATCCGGTCGACCGACTCGCCCGCCAGGGCCATGTCCCCACCGAGCCGCACCAGGAACTCGCCCGCCATGGCTCGGTTCACTCGATCCGGGACGGCCACGGCGCGTGACCCTAGCGGCGCCCCCCGGGACGGCCGGTGACCGGAGGGTCCGCGATCGGGGTCGAGGCTCCCCGACCCGATCGCGGACCCTGCCGTGTCAAGGGCCGGAGGGCGGTGTCGGCCACTGCTGGTGCTGGCCCCCGGTGCTCGCTCGTGCCGCCGCGCCGGCTTTGCCGCGTCCGTGCAGGAGGAGGGCACGGGCGAGGGCGGCGACCGCCGCGGTGCAGAGCAGGGTGCGCACGTGGTTGCCGGCCACCCACGGTCCTTCGAACTGGTCGCGGACGTGGGCGAGGTCGGCGATGCGGTCGGGGTCCCCGGCCTCGTCGATCTCCGCGTTGAGCGGGAGGTGGAGAGCGGAGGTCACGGCGAGGACGACGGCGTAGAGCCCGAGACCCACGACGGTCCAGCGCGTGGCGAGGGCAGGGCTGTGGCGTCGCTGCAGCACCGCGGCCAGCGGGATCAGCACCAGCGCCGCGGTGAAGGTGAGCGGGAACGCCGGGTTCGTGTTGAACCGCTGCATGGTCGCCACGAAGGTGTGGTCGTCGGCGCCGGCGAGGTTGGGCATGACGGCAACCGAGAAGGTGAAGTTCAGTCCGGCGACGAGGGCCATCGACACCAGCGCGGCGCCGAGCACCCAACCGGTCCAGCTGTCACCGTCGAAGCTGTGGGGGGCCGGCCGGACCGGCTCGGCCACCGGGTAGCGGACGTCGTGGTCGGTCATCGGTCCACTCCCTGGGTCCAGGTGCCGGTGGCGGCGGTACGGGTGGCGTAGTCCGTGAAGTCCCTCGGCGGGCGGCCCAGGCTTCGCTGCACGCCGTCGGCCACGTGGGGGTTGTTGCCGAGGACGTCGCTGAACAGGTAGGTCAGGAACTTGACGAGCTCGGCGGGGACGCCCTGCTCGGCGGCGCCGGCGGCGTAGTCGTCCACCGACACCGGCACGTAGTTGATGTCCCGGCCGCTCGCCTTGGCGATCTCGACGACGGCCTCGGGGAAGCTCAGCAACCGTGGGCCGGTCAGCTCGTAGACCTGGCCGGCGTGGCCGGGCTCGGCGAGCGCCGCCACCGCGACGTCGGCGATGTCGTCGGCGTCGACGAACGGGTCGAGCTGGCCCTCGTCGGCCGGGAGCACCACCTCGCCGGCCCGGATCGGGTCCAGCAGGTAGTCCTCGCTGAAGTTCTGCATGAACCAGGAGCAGCGCACGACGGTCACGTCGGCGCCGGTGTCCTGGACCTCACGCTCGGCCCGCTGGGCCTCGTCCTCGCCTCGGCCGGTCAGCAGCACCAGCCGGGTGACGCCCTGGTCGATCGCGAGCTCGGCGAACGCCCGGGTGGCCTTCGTCGCCTCGGGGATGACCAGGTCGGGGTAGGGGATGTAGGCCGCCCGCACGCCCTGCAGCACCGGCGTCCAGGTGGACTGGTCGGCCCAGTCGAAGGGCGGCTGTCCCGAACGGGAGCCCACCCGCACGGGGAGACCGCGTGCGGCGAGCCGATCGGCGACCCGCCGACCCGTCTTGCCCGTGCCGCCGAGGACCAGTGTCGGCCTCTCGTCTCGCATGATCTCGGTCATGGTGGATCCTCTCCCTTGGTTTGATCGGTGTACCTGACGTCCACTCTGAGGGAGCCGAGCCGGTGGAACAATGCTCACACGTCGCTCATTCATGCCCGTTCGTCCAGCGGTGGTGGACGAACGGCGTCGAGGGCGACACACTGGGGCTCATGCGAGGCGACGATCCCTGGACCACACCCGATCCGCTCGGTGAGGCACTCCACGTGCTGCGCATGTCGGGCACCTTCTACTGCCGGTCCGAGCTGACCGCTCCCTGGGGGCTGGACCTGCCGCCCGAGCCCGACTCGATGTGGTTCCACGTCGTGAACACCGGGCGCTGCTGGCTCGAGGTCGACGGCGTCGAGCCCCGGCAGCTGCAGCCCGGCGACTTCGCCCTGGTGCCCCACGGCCAGGGCCACGTGCTGCGCAGCGAGCCCGGGGCTCCGGCTCCCCGGGTCGACGGGCTGGACTACGACTACGCCAGCGACCGCTACGCGATCCTGCGTCACGGCGGCGGTGGGGCGCCGACGAGCATCGTGTGCGGCACCGTCCGCTTCGGACACCCGGCGGCCCGCAACCTGGTGGCGCTGCTGCCCCGCACGATCGTCGTCGAGGGGGCGCCGGGGTCGCCCTCACCCGAGGCCGACTGGATGCACAGCACGCTCCGGCTCATCGCCGCCGAGGGGCGGGGGCTGCGGCCGGGCGGCGAGGCCGTGATCACGCGGCTGTCGGACATCCTGGTCATCCAGGCCATCCGCTCGTGGATCGCCGGTGACCCGGTGGGGCAGACCGGCTGGCTGGGTGCACTGCAGGATCCCCGCATCGGGCGGGCCATGTCGCTCGTGCACCGCGACCCGGCCAAGCCCTGGGCGGTGGCGTCGCTGGCGCGGGAGACCGCCATGTCGCGGTCGGCGTTCGCGGCCCGGTTCACCGACCTGATGGGTGAGCCGGTGATGCAGTACGTCACCCGCTGGCGGATGCAGGTGGCGCTCGACTGGCTGCAGCACGACGACGTCCCCGTCGCCGACCTGGCCGCCCGTCTGGGCTACGAGTCGGAAGCGGCGTTCAGCCGGGCGTTCAAGCGCACGGTCGGCATCTCGCCCGGTGCCGCCCGCCGGTCACCGCCCGACACCCTCGCCCAGTCCCCCCTCCTCGCCACGGCCTGAGGGCCGAGCCGGTGGGGGACCGGACAGGACCATCGTCGTTGTGAGGACGACCATCACCACGGCGCACGCCACGACGGCGGGTGACAGGGGAGCGGTGGCCCCGATCGCCACCAGCACCGCGGCGCCGCCGAGCTTGGGGAACACCCGCTCGTCGGTCACGGCGATGCCGGCGCTGGTCATCACCAGGGCGAGGCCGAGCAGGTAGCCGGCGGTCGGCAGCGCCACTGCGAGGGCCGCCACGCGCTCGTCGGCGTGGCCCGACGACGCCTCGCTGGCCAGGTGGAGGCCCGCGCCCATGGCCGCCAGCGAGGCGAAGATCCCCACGTGGGCGTAGCCCCAGCGGAACGCCATGTCGGGCGTGGGGGAGAGGTGGCCCGGGTGGTCGAAGTAGATCCACCACGCCGCGAACGCCAGCACCAGGCCCGAGATACCGATCGTCAGCAGCTGGCTGGTGAGCCCGGTCTCGTCGAGCGCCGCCTGGATGCCCATCGTCGCCGAGAGGATCGACTCGCCCAGCACGATGATCGTGAACAGCCCGTAGCGCTCCTCGATGTGGCCGGAGTGGAACACCGGACGGCCGGTGGCCCGCTCCGCCCACAGGGGTACCAGCAGCTCGCAGCCGGCCAGCACCAGGAACCCCGGCACCTGCAGGTCCTCCGGCAGGGCGAGCCGCAGGAACCACAGCACCTGCAGCACGGTGATGCCGAGGGCGTAGCGCTGGGCCCGCAGTCGCATCGTCGGCTCGTCCCGGGCGACCCGCAGCCAGCCGGGGACCAGGCCCAGCCGCATGATGGCGTAGCCGACGGTGACGGCCAGGAACTCGCCGTCCTCGCTGGCGGAGGTGACCCCGGCGGCCAGCACCAGCACGCCGGCCATCTGCACCAGCGTGAGGAGCCGGTAGGGGACGTCGTCGGAGTCGTGGGCCGAGGCGAACCAGGTGAAGTTCATCCAGGCCCACCACACGGCGAAGAACACGGTGGAGTAGCCGATGAGCGCCTGGCCGATGTGGTCGGCGGCCAGCTCGTGGTGCAGCGACGACGCCGCCCGCGCGACGCCGACCACGGCGGTCAGGTCGTAGAGGAGCTCCAGCGGCGTGGAGGTGCGGTGGCCCTCGTCGGGATCACGGACGAGAGCCCGCCCCCGCAACCTCGCCGGCGTCGATCGCATGGACCGCATGGACACGCTCGGGAGGATACGACGGGTCCGAGGTGTGACATACGCTACGTTGCCGTAGCGCTGCGCTACGACTACGTTTCACATCTATGTCCGCTACGTCGTCCGCCCTCTGGGAAGACCCTGCCATCTACCGCCGGCGCTGGGCGCTGCTCGGCGTCATGTGCCTGTCGCTCGTCCTCGTCGTGATGGCGGTGTCGTCGCTCAACGTGGCCACGCCCTCCATGCAACAGGCGTTGAACGCCACATCCACCCAACTCCACTGGATGATCGACGCCTACGCCATCGTGTTCGCCGGCCTGTTGCTGCCGGCCGGCGCCATCGGCGACCGCTACGGCCGCAAGGGCGCCCTGCTCGCCGGTCTGGGGGTGTTCGCCGTCGGCCTGGCCGTCGCGGGCGTCGCCGACGCTCCGGGCCAGGTCATCGTGGGCCGGGGGATCATGGGCGCCGGCTCGGCGCTGGTCATGCCGGCCACGCTGTCGATGCTCACCGCCATCTTCCCGCCGCAGGAGCGCACCAAGGCGATCGCCATGTGGAGCGGGTTCGCCGGCGGCGGTGCTGCGATCGGGCCCATCATGTCGGGTGCGTTGCTGGAGCAGTTCTGGTGGGGCTCCACGGTGCTCGTGAACCTGCCGATCGTGCTGCTGGCCGCCGTCGCCATCGCCGCCCTCTCGCCCCGCTCGCGCGACAGCCAGTCCACGCCGCTCGACCTGGGCGGCGCCGTCCTGTCCGTGGGCGGCATGGTCAGCCTGCTCTACGGGATCATCGAGAGCGCCGAGTACGGCTGGACCTCCCCCCGGGTGCTGGGCGCGTTCGTCGCCGCGGTCGTGCTGCTCGTCGGCTTCGTGCTGTGGGAGCGCCGGGCCGAGCACCCGATGCTGCCGATGTCGCTGTTCGCCGACCGCCGCTTCAGCGTGGGCAGCGGCGTCATCATGCTCGGGTTCTTCTGCGCCTTCGGCGTGTTCTTCCTGAGCACGCTCTACATGCAGTACGTGCTCGGCTACTCGACGCTGGCCACCGGCTTCGCCACGCTGCCCTGGGCCGGCGCCCTCATCCTGACGGCGCCCCGCAGCGCGGCGCTGAGCGAGCGCTTCGGCCTCGCCCGCACGATGGCTTTCGGGTTCGTGATGGTCGCGGTGGCGTTCGCCATCCTCGCCCAGCTCGACGTCGGCTCGCCCTACGCCGTGCTCGGCATCGCCTTCGCCCTGCAGGGTGCCGGCATGGGCGCGGTGTTCGCCCCCGCCACCGGCAGCATCATGGCGGCGGTGCCGCTCGACAAGGCCGGCGTCGGCTCGGCCGTCAACGACACCACCCGGGAGCTGGGCGCCGCCCTCGGCATCGCAGTGCTCGGCACCATCATCGGCTCGGCCTACCGCTCGTCGATCGACCTGTCGGGCGCCGACCTGAGCCCGGAGGCCCGCGAGGTCGCCCGGGAGTCGATCGGCGGCGCGGTCTCGGTCGCCCGCGACCTGCCCGGCGGAGGTGCGCCGGTGCTGGCCCAGGCCCAGGAGGCGTTCGTCGACGCCTTCCGGGTCACCAACACGCTGTCGATCGCCATGACGCTGGGGGCCGCGGCGATGGTGCTGTTCGCGCTGCGCCGTCGTCCCGGCGACGACGACAACCTCGCCCCGGCCACCGACGACGAGCTGGAGCTGGAGTACGAGGCCGGCGGGCTCGACCTGCAGCCGGCCGAGGCCTAGGGCACACTGGTCACCATGACCGTGCAGGACGTCTCCACCACGAAGGTCGACATCGACCCTCGGGTGGAGCGTTCTCGCGTGCAGGTGCTGCACGCCACGCTCGAGCTGCTGGGCGAGGTCGGCTACGGCGACCTGACCATCGAGGCCGTCGCCGCCCGCTCCGGCGTCGCCAAGAGCACCATCTACCGGCACTGGAAGGGCAAGCTCGAGCTGGTGACCGATGCGTTCCACGAGATGAAGGTGGCCGAGCCCCCGCCGGCCCCCGGTCCGGTGGCGCAGCGGGTCACCGACCTTCTGATGGACATCGCCCGCAACGTCATCGGGACCGACTGGCGGGTCAACTGCCTGCCCGCGCTGATCGAGGCGTCGGCCCGGTGCCCCGAGGTGGCCGACGTGTCGCGCGACCTGGCGGAGGCCGGCATGTCCCGTGTCAAGGCCGTGCTCGACGACGGGGTCGCCGTCGGCGAGCTGCCGGCGGAGCTCGACACGATGCTGCTGGCCGACGCCCTGACAGGACCGATCTTCCTGCGGGGCCTCTTCCACCGGCGCCCGGTGCAGCCCGACGAGGTGCCGGGCCTGGTGGCTCTCCTGCTGCCTTCGCCGCCGTCGTCGCCGTAATCTTCCGGCGGTGGAGGTCGCAGAGCACATCGACGCCCTGGCGGGGGAGGGGCGCCTCCTCGCCGACGCCGCCGAGGCTGCCGGGGTCGACGCCCCGGTGCCCACCTGCCCCGAGTGGGTCGTCCGGGACCTGGTGCGCCACACCGGGGGAGTCCACCGGTGGGCGGCGACGTACGTGTGCGACGCCGTGGTCGACGTCATCGACCAGGACCTGGAGCCGCTCGTCGGCGGCTGGCCATCCGACGACGAGCTGGTGCCGTGGTTCCGGGAGGGGCACGGGCTGCTGGTCGACGCCTTGCGGGCCGCTCCGGCCGACCTCGAGTGCTTCACGTTCCTGCGGGCGCCGTCGCCGCTGCAGATGTGGGCCCGGCGCCAGGCCCACGAGACCGCGATCCACCGGGTCGACGCCGAGGCGGCGGCCGGCTACCTGACCCCGCCGGCGCCCGACCTGGCGTCCGACGGGATCGACGAGCTGCTCACGTGCTTCATCACCCGACCGAAGACCCGCCTCCGGCTCGACCCGCCTCGCACGATCGCCGTCGCCGCCACCGACACCGGCTCGGCGTGGACCGTCGAGATCGGCCCCGAGCGCATCACGACGGAGCGCTCGTCGTCCCCGGCACCCGACCTGACCGTCACCGGTGAGGCCCCGTCGCTCTACCTCTGGCTCTGGAACCGCACCGACGCCTCGAACCTCACCTACGAGGGCGACGAGTCGCTGCTGGCCGCCTGGCGCGACAACGTCCAAGTCCGCTGGTCCTGACCCGGCGCACTGGAGGCTGAGTGGATTCTCGGCTGGTCTTCGACCGCCGAGAATCCACGTTCTGTCAAGTTGCCGTGAGGAGCCTCTCCCCTCAGGGGTTGGCGCAGAGTGCCGGGAATCGACCAGCACCTTTCGCTGCCCACCCCCGCAGAGGGCGAACCCGCCGGAGCGGTTGTTAGGACGACGCTTCTCTCCCGTAACGATCCTCGAGCCTGACGACATCCGCTAGCTCGGTCGTGCTCGCCTCCAGCACTACCGTGTCGACGATCGCCGTCATCCGGTGGCACATACCCGGTCGAATGTGGACAGCCTCGCCAGGAACCAGTTCGAAGCTGTCCAACGGCTCGCCGAGCATGCCGATCTCGAGCCACAGCCTGCCGGACTGGACGGCGATGGTTTCCTCCTTGCGCTCGTGATACTGCAACGACAGCGCCTCTCCCTCACGTATGTGGAGCGTCTTGCCGCAGTACTTGCCTGACACAACGGCGAAATGGGTCTCGAAGCCCCAGGGCTTGTCCACTCGGCCGACGGTGGTCACCCAGGTTTCCTTGGTCACATTCGCTCCCGTTCTTCCGCCGTCGAACGTAATGGCCCTCGTTCGTGAAGTCCGGGTCCACGCGTTGGCAACGCGGCCAGAGGCGACCGTCCCGTGCCGAGTCATCTGTAGTCGCCCGAAACCACAGTCGAGTCGTTCGTCGTCGGAGACCGATCACAGACGACTCGAGAACAACCAAACGACCACAAACGACTCACCAACTCCGCCGCCATCGGCCAGCAGCTCGGCTGATGGCACAGGCGACGCCCTGACGCGGGAACCTCGTGACGGCGTGCCAGACTCGGTTCGATGTTCGTGGAGCCCGTGTCGTCGTCGCTGCTCAGGACGGCTGACCTGACCCTGACGTACCCGAGCGGCACGACCGCGCTCGCGGGGCTGAACGTCGACGTACCCCGGGGCTCCGTCGGGCTGGTCGGCGCCAACGGGGCCGGCAAGACCACGCTGTTCCGCCTCATGCTCGGTCTCATGTTCCCCACCTCCGGGGCGATCGAGGTGACCGGCCGGCTCGTGAGCGAGGATCCCATCGGCATCCGCAGCCGCCTCGGCTACATGCCCGAGCACGACTGCCTGCCCCCCGACCAGTCGGCGTCCGACCTGGTGGCGACGTTCGGCGAGCTGGCCGGACTCCCCGCCCGGGCCTCCCGCCAGCGGGCCTCCGACGTGCTCGACCTGGTCGGCCTCGACGAGGCCCGGTTCCGCCCCATCGGCGGCTTCTCCACCGGCATGCGCCAGCGCACCAAGCTCGCCCAGGCCCTCGTCGCCGACCCCGAGCTGCTGCTGCTCGACGAGCCCACCGCCGGCCTCGACCCCATGGGCCGCGAGGAGATGCTGCAGCTGGTGGAGCGCCTGGCGAGCTTCGGCATCTCGGTGCTCTTCGCCACCCACCTGCTCGACGACGTGCAGCGGGTGTGCGACCACGTGGTGATGATCGACGGCGGCCGGCTGGTGCTGACCGGCCCAATCGACCAGCTGGTGGAGCGCACCGGCGTGCTGCGGGTGGAGGTGGGCGGCCGGCCCGACTGCGTGGCGGCGCTGGGGGCTCAGCTGTACGAGCGAGGCCTGGCCAGCCGGGCGATCGACATCCACACGCTCGACGTCGACACGTCGGTGCAGGGCGAGGACGCCTTCGACGTCGTGCGCGACACGATCGCCGACCTGAACCTGCGCCTCTACTCGCTGTCGAGCCGGCACCGCTCCCTCGACGACCTGTTCCTCCAAGAGGCTTCGCACTAGCGATGAGCCTCATCGGTGCGACCAGTGCGACCATCGGACGGGCCGTCGGCGGCGCCGTCTACGACCGGGGCTACCGGCCCTACGAAGGTCAGCGGGGCGGACGCTCGGCGGCCCGCTGGGCCCTGTGGCGGCTGTCGGTGCGCCGCACGCTGGGCCTGCGCCGCTCGTGGCGCCAGAAGGTGCTGCCCTGGACGCTGCTCGGCATCGCCACCCTGCCCGCCATCATCAACGTGGGCGCCGAGTACATCTCCCGCCAGCAGGAGCAGAGCTTCATCCCCGAGTTCTTCACGTTCCGTGAGTACACGGACGTGTCGACGGTGCTGCTGCTGTTCGTGGCCGTGGCGGCGCCCGACGTCATCTGCCCCGACCGCCACGACCGGGTGCTACCGCTGATCTTCTCCCGGCAGCTCACCGGGATCGACTACGTGGTCGCCAAGGTGGGCGCGGTCGCCACGGTGCTGTTCGGGTTCGCCTTCCTGCCCCAGGTCGTGCTGTTCGTCGGACAGATGTTCGTGAGCCGCGACGGGGCACTCGACTACTACCTCGACCACGACGAGGTGATCTGGCAGGCCGCCGTGTCGGTGGCGATCTTCGCCTTCTACTACGCGGTGATCAGCGTGGCGCTGGCCTCGCTGACCGACCGCCGCATCGTCGGCGCCATCGCCTTCCTGGGCGTGGTGCTGGTCAGCGCGGCCGTGAGCGGAACGCTGGTGGCGGCCACCGGCAGCGGCGACCAGTCGGCGTTCGACCTGCTGAGCGTCCTCAGTCCCCCACGGGCCCTGCGCGACATCGTCTTCCTCGGCCACATCCACTGGTCGGAGCCGCTGTCGGGCGTCGCCGGCGCCGGGGTCATGGCGCTCCTGGTGTACGTCGCCATCGTGGCCGCCAGCTCGGCAGTGCTCGTGTGGCGCTACCGGGAGGTTCAATTGTGAGCAACCCGGCGGTCCCCCTGCCGTCTCCACCCCTCCCCCCTCCCCCGCCCGACCAGCTCGACCCGGCGTTCGTGAACGACGCCACCGTCATCGCCTCGGGCGTGTCGATCTGGTTCGGGCACAAGGTGGCGGTGACCGAGCTGTCCTGCTCGTTCGGCCCGGGCGTGACCGGCCTCCTGGGGCCCAACGGCGCCGGCAAGACCACCTTCATGCGCACGATCTGCGGGCTGCTGCCGCCCAACCAGGGCACGATCCGGGTGCTGGGCCGCGACCCCCGCACCGACCGGGCCGCCCAGCACGACATCGCGCTCGTCCCCGAGGACGACGCCGTCCCCAACGCCCTCACCGCCCGCCAGCTGGTGCGCTACACCGCCGCGCTGCACCGCATCGCCGACCGCAACGCCCCCGAGCAGTGCCTCCACGGCGTGGGGCTGCTCGACGTCGCCGACCGGAAGGTGGCGGGCTTCTCGAAGGGCATGCGTCAGCGGGCCAAGGTGGCCGCCGCGCTGGTGACCAACCCCAGCGTGCTGGTGCTCGACGAGCCCCTCAACGGCGCCGACCCGGTGCAGCGGGTGGCGCTCATCGAGCTGTTCCAGCGCCTCGGCAGCGAGGGGCGCACGGTGATCGTCAGCTCGCACGTGCTGCACGAGGTGGAGCGGCTGGCCACCCGCCAGATCGTGATCATCCGGGGGCGGCTGGCCGCCGCGGGTGAGCACCGGGCGATCCGCGACTCGCTGGCCGACCGCCCCCGCTCGGTGCTGATCCGCACCCCCGACCCCCGCCGGCTCGCCGCCGACCTGCTGGCCCTCGAGTCCGTGCAGGGCGTGACGATCGACGGCGCCGGCCTCGTCGTGACGTCGCCCCGGGCCGGCGATCTGGCCGAGGCCCTCCCGGTGGTGGCACGGAAGGCTGGCGCCCGCCTCCGCGAGGTCCGCCCCCTCGACGACTCCCTCGAGAGCGTCTTCCGGGAGCTGCTCCGATGAGCGTCGCGACGCCGCCGGTGCAAGGGGCGGCGATCCCCTCCCCCTTCGTCGCCGTGGTGGGCTACACGCTGCGGGCGTGCCTGCCGGCCAAGCGCTGGTTCGGCGTGCTGCTCCCCTGCGTCGGCGCCCTGCTGTTCGCCTGGATCACCCAGGCCGTCGACAGCGAGGACCAGGTCGAGGCCTTCGCCGAGATCTCCCGACAGGGGCTCTTCGGCCTCATCCTTCCGCTGGCCTGCCTGGTGATCGGCGACGCCGTCCTCGGTGCCGACGCCCGCGCCGGCACCTTCCAGCTCACCTGGCTGTCGCCGGTCCACTTCGGCACTATCGCCGTGGGCCGCTGGTTGGGCGGCTGGATCGTCGCCCTGGTCACCGTGGTGCCCGCCTTCGCCCTCGGCGCCGTGATCGCCGGCATGCCCGAGGCCGTCGGTCCGATGGCGCTCGCCGCGGCCGGTGGCTCGGCCGCCTACATCGCCCTGTTCCTGCTGCTCGGGGTCCTGGTGAAGCGGTCGACGGTGTGGTCGCTGGCCGTGGTGCTGGTCGGCGAGCGGCTGGTCGGCGGCGAGCTGTCGGGCATCGGCCAGATCTCGCCGATGTGGCAGGCCCAGCAGACGTTCGCCGGCCTGTGGGACGAGGGCGGCCACTACATCCTGCGTGACGGCATGCCCGACAGCTGGGCCGCCATCGTCCGCCTGGCCATCGTCGCCGTGGTGTGCCTGGCGGTCGCCAACTGGCGGCTGGCCCGGATGCGCCCGCTCAGCGGCGACGACTGACCGCCGACCGCCGCACATCACCCGAAACTTCGACACAGCTGGCGCTATGGCCACCACTTCTGTCGAGATTTCGGGTGGTCAGTCCCGCGACAGCAGACTCTCTCGGGGATGTGACGGCCGGGTAGCTTGGCCGCCGTGACCGAGCCGTCCCGCCGTACCGAGTCGTTCACCACCCGCCACATCGGACCGACGCCGGCCGACCTGGAGAAGATGCTCGCCACCCTGGGGCTGTCGAGCCTCGACGAGCTGATCGACCAGGCCGTTCCCGCCTCGATCCGCACCGACAAGCCGCTCGCCCTCGACGACGCGGTGAGCGAGCCCCAGGCCCTCGCCTGGCTGCGGGAGCTGGCCGACCGCAACACCGTCGCCACCTCGCTGATCGGGCAGGGCTACTACGGCACCCACACGCCCGGCGTGATCCTGCGCAACGTGATGGAGAGCCCCGCCTGGTACACGGCCTACACGCCCTACCAGCCGGAGATCAGCCAGGGCCGCCTCGAGGCGCTGCTCAACTTCCAGACGATGGTGTGCGACCTCACCGGGCTCGACATCACCAACGCCTCGATGCTCGACGAGGGCACCGCCGCCGCCGAGGCCATGACGCTGTGCCGGCGGTCCACCAAGCACTCGGGCGCCACGTTCTTCGTCGACGCCGAGTGCCACCCGCAGACGATCGCCGTGGTCGCCACCCGGGCCGAGGCGCTGGGCATCCCGGTGGTCGTGGGCGACCCGTTCTCGGCGGCCTACTCGGCCGAGGACTGCTTCGGCGTGCTGCTGCAGCACCCGGGCACCTCGGGCGTGGTCCGCGACCTGCGGCCGGTGGTCGAGGAGGCGCACGGCACCGGGGCGCTGGTCACCGTCGCCACCGACCTGCTCGCGTGCTGCCTGCTGGTGCCGCCGGGCGACCTGGGTGCCGATGCCGCGGTCGGGTCGACGCAGCGCTTCGGCGTGCCGCTCGGCTTCGGCGGCCCCCACGCCGGCTTCCTGGCCACCCGCGACACCTTCAAGCGCTCGCTGCCGGGTCGGCTGGTGGGCGTGTCGGTCGACGCCGCCGGGCGCCTCGCCTACCGCCTGGCGCTGCAGACCCGGGAGCAGCACATCCGCCGCGAGAAGGCGACGTCGAACATCTGCACCGCCCAGGTGCTGCTGGCGGTGATGGCGTCGATGTACGCCGTCTACCACGGCCCCGACGGCCTGCGGGCCATCGCCGCCCGGACCCACGGTCTGACCTCCGATCTGGCTGCCCGCCTGGACCTGGTCAACGACACCTGGTTCGACACGCTGACGGTCCGGGTCACCGATGCCGCGGCCGTCCACGCCCGGGCCGTGGCCGCCGGCATCAACCTGCGGCACGTCGACGACCACACCGTCGGCCTCTCCCTCGACGAGACGACCGACGAGTCGGTGCTCGCCAAGGTCGCCGGCGTGTTCGGCCTGCCGGCCGCCTCGCCGGCGAGGGCCCAGGGCATCCCCGAGGGCGAGCGCCGGACCACCGAGTACCTCACCCACCCGGTCTTCCACGAGCACCACAGCGAGACGGAGATGCTGCGGTACCTGCGGCGGCTGGCGGACCGCGACGTGGCGCTGGACCGGGCGATGATCCCCCTCGGGTCGTGCACGATGAAGCTCAACGCCACCACCGAGATGGAGCCGATCACCTGGCCCGAGTTCGGTGCCATCCATCCCTACGCGCCCGACGACCAGGTCGCCGGTTATCTCGACCTGATCAAGGGG